>JBASOB010000538.1:0-3129 GCA_049657865.1 Mobilitalea sp. | reverse complement strand
AGCGAAATCTTATGTAATTATTCAGACCCACCCCGAGAATCACGTAGTGGAGTCGAGTTTTCAGTCTTATTATGAGTACCCTTAGTTGTTTAAGAATGAGATGAGAAACTCGCTAAGCTCAACCGGCTAAAGCCGTATATTAAAAAAATATGCGCACAATACTGTGCACATATTTTAGAAGTGGTTAAAACCACTTTCTTTTATATTCGATAATTGGCTTGAACTATGTATCTCATCTCATTCTTAAACAACTAAGGGTACTCATAATAAGACTGAAAACTCGACTCCACTACGTGATTCTCGGGGTGGGTCTGAATAATTACATAAGATTTCGCTTATCCTTCAAATTTTATAAGATCTCCCCAGATTTCTATTTCTCTCATTGCTGCTTCAACAGATTCCGAACCATGCACTGCATTTTCTTGAACAGCCTCACCATACATATATCGAATCGTCCCGGGTTTGGAATTTGCTGGGTTTGTAGAGCCATTGATTTCTCTAACAAGATTAACTACATTTTCGCCTTCCAGTATCAAGACAACTACTTCAGAGGAGGACATATAAGCAAGTAGTTCCTCAAAGAAACTTTTTTCTCTAAGATCCTTGTAATGCTTTTCCAAAACTTCTCTCGTAGGCAATACTCTGTGTGCATGAATAATCTCCAATCGATTATCTTCATAAATAGAAATAATCTTACCTACTAACTTCTTCCTAACGGCTTCCGGTTTAATAATTACTAGTGTTTTTTCCATATAATATCCAGCACCTTTCGATTTTAGAATGATAGAACGATAAATAGAGTTATTTACTATTATCTTTCAATTATAATATAAGAAAGGATTTTATGAAAGATATTCTTTTATAACTTTTTAATGGAAACCTCCAAAAACTTCATATGCGGAAATAATTCCTTCATTTCTTCATTTCCATAATGATAATCCATATATTGTTCTAAATAACCATTGGAAGAGGTTCCATTAAGACGTTCGTTCCATCTATTTACGGCTATGGCAGAAAATGCCAAATTGATAGTTATAAATACAATTAATATCCAGGTAAATGCAAATGCCGCTCTCCCTCTAATATTATCTAATTGTTTTTCAATGAACGGAAAGATGAATTTAATAAAGACTAGTCCTAGTATTCCCCAGCAAATCGCATATTTCAAGCTAGTCCGCCCACTAAGGTTGAACGGTTGTTTGCTATAGTCCCATGTAATAGAATGAAATACTATTTCCTGAAATAGTCTTGCTATATACTCAAACGCAGAGCCAAAGACTGTTGATATGCAGAAGACCGTTAGTGGAGAACTGCTTTTCATTTTTTGGTATAACAGATAAATCAAGACTACCCCAAACCCATATACTTCACTAAATGGTCCCCAAATTACGCCTGCACGACATTCCCATATATTCTTCTGTATGAAGTATAATATCTGCTCCATGTAACAGCCAAATACACTGCCGATGACAAAAACAAAAAATACTCTATAAAATAGATAGGTATTGATGAACGAATCAGCTTTTGAACTGCTCTGAGGTATTATTACTTCTTGATATGGATTTTCTAAAATCTCTCCCCCTTGAATATGATCAATTTCTGTATATTTCATATTTAACCATGCCTTTCTTTCCGCCTGCAAGCTTTGAGCTGCAGGTACAAATTTGCATGTGAAAGTGACATCTTTCACACTATTATTTCCCCTCGTCAACATCTGTAAATTTATTCCATTGTAATCCGTAAATAGCATACTATCAACTTAATTATTAATTAGAATTATTAACCAATTCTTAAAACCGATACCTGATTCGTTGTGTTATTTATTAGAACGATTGCTTTCACTAATTATATTCAAAAATTTTCCTTTAAAACAAAAACATATATAAATAATATAATTACACTTAAAAACATTCCTATTAATCGAAATGCAAATAGTAAATTCGTATTAATCCATAATAGTACGAATACTTTTTACAAGGCATAAATACGAATACTATTACAAAGCATAAATACGAATACTTTTATAAGGCTGATTGACTTCCTATTTCAGGAAAAGTATAATTGGATCAACCGATTTCGGTTATCGGTATACAACATTGATAAAACAGAGGAGAATATATTATGCTTGAATACAGATTTGATACTCAATTATTAATCGAAGGACATGATCTTTCAGAAGATGCAATTAACGATTATATTACAAATAACATTGAAGGTGACTGTCTGCTTGCTGTTGGCGATGAAGAAATGATTAAAATCCATTTTCACACCAACACTCCGTGGAAGCTGCTTGAATATTGTGTTTCACTTGGAGATGTGTATGATATTGTTGTTGAGAACATGGAACGCCAGACGAATGGTCTTCATGGTTAATTCATTAACCTTGTGAAAGGGCAAGGAATCTTCTTTCTGAAATTCCTAGCCCTTTCTATTTTGAAAAAGAATAGATTGTAAAGATTGATAAGATTGATAAGATTGAAAGACTGAAAGATTGAAAGATTGAACTAAAAGGGAAAGACTTCTTGAAAAGTATTGAGAAGAATATTATTTATATTTGCGTAAAGTGTTGACAACCCCTATGATTCATGTTATGATTACGAAGTTGTTTGAGATGTAAGTTTTGATTCACATATTTTTGTAAGTCATTAACAAGCGTGATGATTTACAAAAATATGTGTTTTTTTAATTTCACCGAGAATATGCAAATATTATAATATTAGGAGGTATCTTTCATGAATAAAGGTACAGTAAAATGGTTTAATGCTCAAAAGGGATTTGGATTTATTACAAACGAAGAAACTGGCGAAGATGTATTCGTACATTTCTCAGGAATCGCTTCAGAAGGCTTCAAGTCTTTAGAAGACAATCAAAATGTAACTTTCGATATTACAACTGGCGCTCGTGGTTTACAGGCTGTCAACGTAGTAATAGCTTAATTTAATAAAGCATTTAGAATCGCCCAGTATAAAACGCAAGTTTTGTATTGGGCGATTTTTTTATGTTAGGCTTAGATATTAGCCAAATTCCATTATCATAAAAGAATGATGTATCGAGACAAAGCGCTCTATCCATCATTCTTCTCAAGACTTATTTTTTTAGCACGTCCAAATACCACATTCTCTAATAATT
>JBASOB010000537.1:0-3512 GCA_049657865.1 Mobilitalea sp. | reverse complement strand
GGTATGGACTGCATTACGGTAAGTAGGATGCTTGCGAAGCCTTGTGATAAATTCCTCTGTAAGCATCATAGCAATCTGATCGACACGATCATCATTATTACCGAAGGCTGGGTATTCTCCTTCGGTTGTAAAGTCTGTTATTATACCGCGCTCGTCCTTGATGGGAGTCACCTTGGCATACTTGATGGCACTTAAAGAATCAGCGACTACAGACAGGCCAGCGATACCAAAAGCCATCAGACGCTCTACTTCTGTATCATGTAAAGCCATCTGCAATTTCTCATATGCATATTTGTCATGCATATAATGAATAACATTCATCGTATTGACGTAGAGGTTACATAGCCAATCCATCATAACTAGGAAATCCTGAAGAACTTTATCGTAATCTAACATCTCTTGATCGGAGGAAATCTCTGATTGTGGTCCGATCTGCATTCCGCTTATCTCGTCCTTGCCACCATTTAAACTCATCAGCAGAACTTTAGACAAATTACAGCGTGCGCCGAAAAATTGCATCTGTTTGCCAATCTTCATTGCGGATACACAACAAGCGATACCATAATCATCACCGTAATCCTTACGCATCAAATCATCATTTTCATATTGAAGGGAATCTGTCTCAATCGACATTTTTGCACAGTATTTTTTAAAATTATCAGGTAGTTTACTGGACCATAGTATGGTAAGGTTGGGTTCGGGAGCGGGGGTGAGCGTGGTTAATGTATGCAGAAAACGGTAGCTGTTCTTCGTAACCATACTACGGCCGTCCTCTGAGATACCACCGATGGATTCGGTGACCCAGGTTGGATCACCGGCATAGAGCTGATTATAATCCGGCGTACGCAGCTGTCTGGACATACGAAGCTTTAATACGAATTGGTCAATGATTTCCTGCGCCTCTGTCTCGGTAATAACGCCATTCTTCAAGTCTCGTTCAAAGTAAATATCTAAGAAAGTTGAAGTGCGTCCAAGAGACATCGCAGCACCGTTTTGTTCCTTAATAGCACCAAGATAAGCAAAATATAACCATTGAACCGCTTCTTTTGCATTCGTAGCAGGACCTGAGATATCAATGTTGTATTCTTTGGCCATTGCTTTCAACTGTTTTAGGAAATCGATTTGGCGGTATAGTTCTTCTAGGGTACGAATATTTTCTTCGCACATTGGCCGACTGCTAAGTTTGTGCTTATCAGCCTCTTTCTCACTGATGAGATAATCAATTCCATAAAGAGAGACTCTGCGGTAATCACCGATGATTCTACCTCTTCCGTATGCATCTGGCAGTCCGGTTATGACACCACTTTTCCTCGCAGCTTTCATCTCGGGTGAATATACACGAAATACTCCGTCATTATGCGTGGTACGATAACGGAAATGTTCTTCTACATTCTCGGATAATGTATAGCCATAGGCTTCGCAGGCTTGCCTAGCCATACGAATTCCACCAAAAGGATTAACTCCTCGCTTTAAAGGCTCATCGGTCTGAAATCCAACAATCAGCTCCTTCTCTTGATCAAGATAAGAAGGTTCGTAAGTTAGAAGGGAAGATACTTTGTCCGTGTTAATGGAATATACACCCTTCTCGTGTTCTATCTTTGCAAGTTCTGCATATTTTTCATTCAGGTCCAAGGTACGTCTTGTAGCACCTGCTAAAAAGCTTTCATCACCTTCATAAGAAGTATAATTATTTATTATAAAATCTCTGACATTAATTTCTTCCTGCCATTTTCCGGGTTTAAAATCATACCATGCATTCATAGGAATCCTCCTTTGTAATTAAAAACTGATAAGGGATATCTCGAACTAAAGACATTGGTTAATCAAAAATTCAAGATATTGACGTAATTAAAATTAATGGAACTGATGTTGATTCCAATTCATAAAATATAAAAAACCGCCTGAGCAGTTGCCCAGGCGGTCGACATTCATTCCGACTTCTTATTAAGTAAGAAGTGTTCCTATCGGTCCCTTGTGGTTACCCACATATCCGCCAGTTCCGATATAGTTAAATTATAAAGCGGATATAGGTAAAAGTCAATAACGCGTCATGTAATTAAAAATAATATTACCTATTACTTTTTATCATAGATAGAGATTATTTAGGGAATATAGTTGCTATAATTTAATCCTGCTAAAATAATCTAGCCTTATTCGTCTAATCTAACTCTGTTTGTCCTCCATCATGGATCTGATTTGCGGTACTTTGATAAGAAGAGGAAGCAGGATAGATGCAATCACAATTCCCATAATGTTCTGAATCAGATTAAAAGGAACGCCTACGAGTGCGACTTCAATAGACCCGTAAAGAATTCTGTCGCAGATAAAATAACCAAGAGTGACAACGATTCCTCCAAATATTCCGGCAAGAATAACCGAGTTTTTACGTATACGACGGTAGGAATAGGCACCGATAATGGCTGCGGTCGTCTTTATAACTAATGTGGCAAATATATATTGAGGGAAACCTGCAAGCAGATCTGCCATCATGGAACCAATACCTGCAGCAAGTCCTCCATAAAGCGGTCCTAAGATAATGCCGGACAGAAGTACAAAGGCATCTCCTGGATGGATATAGCCGCCATTACCGAATGGAATCCGGATAGGCAGGATCATTGTTACTACGCAGGTCATCGCTGCCATTAGAGCAGCAGTGACTAATTTGATGATATTGTTGTTTTTCATAGAAACCTCCTAGAATTCATGTTAATAGATGTAAAATGATTATGAAAAATAATAGCATATTACTTTCCGTAATACAAGGAATATTGTAATAATATACTTTTGCAACTTCAAAGCTATGCTAGGATACTTTACAAAAGCAGAGTCTATAAGCGCTTTGATAAAATATAGATGATAGATATTTAACTTGCCTAGTGTTGGTAGAATACTTTTATCAAATCGGTTGACACAGAATTATTCTTATCATATAATAGTTAAATGCAAATGAGTTGCAATTAGAAAAGGAGTATGAAATGAAGAAGAAACTATTACTTTTACTTGGTGCTATGGCGATCATAGCTATGATAGGAGCTGTCATTATATCAATAGCTGATAAGAAAACAACGAGCAATGAGCTTGCGGGAGAAGATAAATTACAAATCGTAACGACTATTTATCCGGTTTATATGATTGGACTTAATATTGCGGGCGAAACAGATAAGATAGAAGTTAAAAGTCTTACGAAATTAAATACAGGCTGTCTCCATGATTATCAGCTGACGACAGAAGACATGAAAATCATCGCATCAGCAGATATATTAGTAATCAATGGAGGTGGAATGGAAGGATTTCTTGATGACATTCAAATCAACTATCCTGAGCTTACTGTTATTGATGCGAGCGAAGGTATTACGATGCTTCCAAATACTTCAGAAGGATATGAGTTTGAGACTCACGAAGGCGAAGAGGAACATGATGAAAATAATGCTCATGTATGGCTTAATCCTAAGTTATATATCTCTCAGATTGAAACGGTGAGAGAGGGTATTCTTAACTTTATCAAGGCGAAT
>JBASOB010000536.1:0-3910 GCA_049657865.1 Mobilitalea sp. | reverse complement strand
CATCAAAACTGCATATGCCGTCCGCATGCGTGACTTGGTTCAAAGGAAAAGTACTAAATCAGGGGCTTGAAATTCTTTTCAGGCTCCTTGTTTTGAGCCCCTGACTTAGAACTTTTCTAATCTATTCGTCCCAAGTTGCATATAAGCAACCTTGTTAACACTATACAAGAGTGAAATCAGGAATATGATTCAACATTATTTTCTAGTTTTTATTCTCCGATATATATTGTCTGATGTTTATTCTCTGATATCTATTTTCTTGTGTTTATCTTCTGTTAATTAAATAATCCTTTTTCGCACTTTAATTTTGTAGCTTTGATTTCATTTCCTTTTACTCATTTTATATTGCTTAAATCCACCGGAGATATTATATACTTTCTTAAATCCATTACAAAGTAATATATTCTGAGCTGCATTTCCAGTAACCCCTTTATTGCAATAGGTAACGAATGTGCGGTCTTTATCAAGATCCGACAGGGAATCTCTTAATTTAGCATGTGGAATATTGATGGCCTTCTCAATATGATCTTTATCATATTGAGAAGTTATTCTTGCGTCAATGATGACCGGTGGCTGATCGGAATTCATTAAATCCTCTAATTTGTCGGCGGTGATCAGATTTCTTTCTTTCCTAATTTCATTATCTAATATCATTCCGGTATACATAACCGGATCTTTCGTAGTGGAAAAAGGAGGTGCATAGGCCAGATCCAGATGAAATAAATCTTCCACTTTTGCTTTGAAGGTGATTGCGGTTGCAAAGACATCAATTCTCTTGTCCACCCCTTCGTATCCAACAATCTGAACACCTAGCAATCTACCGCTTGCCCTGTCTGCGATGCCCTTAATTACCATCTCTTGCCCGCCCATATATTCCGGCTTATTTGGTTTGATATTGTGATTGACCACTACGTCATAACCTTCTTCTCTTGCTTCTTTTTCTGATAATCCGGTCAACGCAACCGTCATATCAAATACTTTAAATATACCAGTTCCAAGTATTCCTCGGAACGTTAAGTCTCCACCGGTAATAGTGTCTCCAGCAATTCTTCCCGTCTTGTTAGCAGTAGATCCAAGCGGACGATAAACCGGCTTTCCGGTTACCACATGGATCTGCTCTGTACAATCACCACAGGCATAGATATCTTCCAAGTTTGTCTTCATTTTCTCATCTACCCTAATCGAATTTGCTACACCAAGTGTAATACCTGCCGCCGCTGCCAACTCTGAATTAGGACGTACTCCTGTGGAAAGCAATACGAAGTCAGCTTTCACTTCCACGCCATCTGTTAATACCACTCCGTTTTCTGTGATTTCACTAGCGGATATACCGGTATATACTTTCACGTCGTTTTTCTCTAGGTAGTCCTTTACATAGACAGCCATGTCACTGTCTAGTCCCGGCGTAACCTGTGGCAGTCTCTCCACTAGCGTTACAGCGATACCTAGCTTCTTTAAACTTTCACATACTTCAAGTCCAATAAAACCGGTACCTACGATCACTGCCGTTTTCGGATTGTTCAGATTAATATACTCCTTAATCTGCTTCATATCATTAATATTACGTAAGGTGAACACATTCTCTTTCTCTGCTCCTTTGATTGGAGGAATTACCGACCGTGCTCCGGTTGCAATCACAAGCGTATCATAATGATCTGTGTAAATTTCCCCTGCAACAAGATTTTTAATAGTTATCGTCTTATCTTCCGGATGAATGGAAATCACTTCCTGCCGTATCATAATATCAACATTATATTTGCTTTTAAAAAATGACGGGTCACGTGGAGTAAGTTCCTCGGCGTCTTTTACCGTTCCTCCTATATAATAGGGCATTCCACAACCTGAATAAGAAATGTAATTATCTTTTTCATAGATAACGATTTCTGCATTCTCATTGTTTCTTCTTGCTTTCGCTGCTGTTGATGTTCCTGCTGCTACTGCACCGATAATGATTATTCGCATTTTCCTACCTCCTTAGTATCTTTACAAATACAGGTTTCCTGATCCGATGTGATTTGATCTAAAAATTCTTTTAATAAATCAGTTAATTCTTTATTAAGACTATATTTAATCCAAGAACCTTCTTTTCTATTTCTGATGAGACCACAGTCTGTCAATATCTTCATATGATAGGAAAGGGTTGGCTGAGTAATATGAAATGGTTCCAGAATATCGCAGGCACAAAGTTCTCCGCAGGATAACATTTCGACAATTTTCAGTCTTGTCTCATCTCCTAATGCCTTAAAAATCAAGGTATACTCTTTATATGTATTCATGACTGCCTCCTTATGATCTTTCCTAATATTTAATGTTACATCAAGTATTGTTATTTTATTGATTACATATAGACGTTTGTCTATCTGTTAGTAAGGCTATCATAAATCATATATAGACGTTTGTCAATGTGTATATTTATCAATAGGTAAGAAAATATTGTTTTTCATCCGTAGATCATTTTGCTTTTCGTCCCATAAAAAATACCTCCTAAGTAGATTTGGTTATTTACCTTGTCTACTTAGGAAGTATCAACCCCGTACTCCTTCATTACTTCAATAGCAAGTGAATTAAAATCAATCAGTACCTATTATTCTAAAAAATCTTGCAAAATAATATCCTCTGCTTCATTTTCTGTAAGTCCTAAGGTCATCAATTTCGTTAACTGTTCTGATGATATCTTTCCAATGGCAGCCTCATGAATCAGCTGGGCATCCGAATTTAGTGCGTCTATTTCTGGTACAGACAATACTTGCGCATTGTCCATAATAATGGAATCACATTGTATATGTCCTCTGCATTTACTGAGTCCTATCAGATTCATATGAAAAATCTGTTTTGAATCATCTCTCGCAACAGAACGGGAAATCACCTGAGCACTCGCATCTTCTCCGACCAGCTTTACATTAATATTGGATTCTGCCGTTTGATTTGAACACGTAAATAATCGTTCCGTAACAATCAACCGAGCATTCTCATGTAAAATGACGTCTGTGTCCCTTACTGTTTTATCTACTCCTTTAATCTGTACCATTTCTAGCTCTACGAAAGCGTTCTCTTCCACTTCAATTACAGTTTTCGGATTTAGTATTCTTTCTCCCGTGCCATCCCCTTCGCCATAATGCTTCTCTACATACTTCATATGTGCACCCTTACGCACAAAGAACTCATGAACACCATCATGCTGTTCGCTTTCACCGCTTGAATTATGAATGCCACAGCCGGCTACTATCACGACATCAGAGCCTTCCCCTACTTCAAATGTATTATAAACTACATCGGTAAGTCCTTCCTGTGATACAATTACTGGAATGTAAACACTTTCTCCCTTTGTTCCAGGTTTAATAATAACGTCAATACCTGGTTTATCCTTTTTCGTTATAATATCTATATTTGCTGTAGTATTCCGACCGATTCCTTCTCCATTTTTCCGAATATTATATGCCCCTTGCGGTATTTCATGTAAATCAGCTATTTCTTCCAAAATCACTTTATCTATTGCATTCAGCATCTGTATTACCTCCTTTGATACAATTGTTCCTGCAATCACAGTCCGAATCAAGATGTGATATATTATCTAAGAACTTTTCATGAGTCGTTATTTCACTAACTTCTCCATTTTTTAATAGAATAATTTCATCCGATAATCGTAAAATACGCTCCTGATGGGATATAATAACTATCGTTGTATCCTGTTTCTCATGTATATTCTCAAATGTTTCTGTAAGTCTTTGAAAACTCCATAAATCAATTCCTGCCTCCGGTTCATCAAATACAGCAACCTTTAGATTTCTTGCTAGAACACTTGCAATTTCAATTCGTTTTAATTCACCACCCGAAAAGGTTGCATCAATTTCACGGTCCAGATAATCCTGTGCGCATAGTCCTACATCATAAAGAAGCTGGCATTTATCAA
>JBASOB010000535.1:0-10835 GCA_049657865.1 Mobilitalea sp. | reverse complement strand
GTTATACCTTATATATACTCTTGTTTACTTTTATTGTCAAACGGTATCTTAAAATATTCCAGATAATTGCTTGATTTTGATACGTGCAATCCTTTTTTTCGTCAATATATTAGTTATCCTTTGAGTGACGTTCTCCCACCTGAAAATCATCAGCATGTTCAAACATGTATTTCACGGTAATCGGATCTTGTCCGGTTAACTTCTTAAAATCTTCTGTGAAGGAATCCATTTTCCCTAAGCGAATTGCCTGAGCAAAGGTAACCATACCATCGGAAGAAAATGGTGCTTCGGAACCTGTCTTAAATTTGCCTTCGGTAGTTCTTGGAACACCCATCGCATCAAAGATAGCATAATTTTCTTCATCTGTAATTTCTTGATAAGTCACTTTGTTACCGGTAGCTTGATTGCCATATTCGACAAAGTCCGCGATCGTCATCAATTCGGCTCCATTGATGTTTAAAACAACTTCCTGATAAACGGTGGAAGCAAGGGCATAAGCTACTGCTTTTGCACAGTCCTTACGCGAAATATATGCCATTTTCCCATTACCCTGGCTGTTCTTTAATTCTCCGCCCATTTTAACGAAAGTGAAGTAATTGGTAACCATTGCTTCTGCATATTGAGAATTGCGAAGAAAAATATAATCTAGTCCAGCGCTTTTGATATAATCCTCCGTATAAGCATGATCGATTTTCTCGACACTTGGATTTGTGGCATCCGCTGCATTCACTAACGAGGTATAGATAATTTGTTTCACGCCTGCTGTTTTTGCAGCATCTATCACGTTTCTGTGAGCATTCTGACGTTTTTCGCCAACATAAGGCATAGAGATTAAAGCGACTTTTTCTGCATTTGCAAATGCTTCTGCGAGTCCATCTATGCTATTGAAGTTCGTTACATGTGTTTCGATACCCTGAGCTTCAAACTCCTTTAAAGATTCTGGATTGTAGCCGCAAAAAATAAGTTGGCTTTTGTCTACTAATTCCAGCAAGAATCTGGCTGCTTGATTTCCTAAGTTTCCATCAACACCTGTTAATAATAATTTACCCATAATTTGTTATCCTCCTAATTGACATAAGTTATGACACAATACTATGTTAAATAATAGACAATGTCCAATAGGAAAAAGCTATGAGCTATTGGGAAAACGAATCCTTCATATAATTAACAAAAACACGCAATGCTTGGTTCTTATTCTCTTTTAAATAGCCGATTTCTACTCTGTACTTGTGGTGGGAATCTTCAAGTGGAATTAAGCGGACTTCATTTTTCAGGTAAGTAAGATTATAGTTGTCCGGAAAAAATCCGATCAAATTCTCTGTAATAATATAAAACAATTCTGTTTCGACATCATCAACCATGCGCTGTATATTTGCTTGATAGCCATCCTGAATCGCATTTTGTATCATCAAGTGATAAGAGTTTCCAATCACGGTCGGATTCAGCATCACAAGCGGATATTGATATAGTTCATCTTTTGTTATCACCGCATTCGAAAATAAGGGATGCTTACTATTGACGGCGGCTGAGTATTGACCCGAATACAATTCATGCGTCCAAATATCCGGCTTATCTTTGAATTCAGAATCGAACGCTACCGCAACATCATAGATACCTTTCTGAAGAAATTCCGAAATATCCTTTAACAATATTTTATTCAGTTCAAGTATGATATTTGGATTCTTTTCTTTGAAGGAAGGAATTATGCCAAGAAGACCCTGGATGTCCGTAACTGCTGCATATTCGATGCTTAAAGTCTGTGTACTGGCCTTGCGGAAATTTATCATCTTATCCTTCATGTGATTGTACTGCTTCCACAGAACAATCGCTTCCCCGTAGAACAGCCACCCGGCAGATGTCGGCTCAATCGGAATTTGTTTTCGGTCAATCAGCTGGATGTCAAACTCTGCCTCTATTGAGGCGATTTGCTGACTGATCGTAGTCTGGGATACGAAATTCTTCTTTGCAGTTTCTGTAAAATTCCTGCACTCGACCAAATCAATAAAATATTTTATCTTTTCAATATTCATCGCAACCTCACTTATCCATATCCGTCTGGATGTCTTTATTCTAATATAGCATCGTGAAAAGTATTGCATCCTATCATTGATTAATCTAGTATTCTCTTTAATCCCTTATTTATCGCATTCGCTGTTTTACTGTCACTTATCCACTGGACTAAACTGGTGAATAAATACACAGCAAAAATAGAGAATGCATACGAAAGCGCCACTTCAATACCACTAAGTATACCCGTCAGAGCTCCAAACACTAACAACATAATTTCCAATAAGATAAAATGAAGTATTCTTCGGAGTAACATTTGCTTAAAAGTCAATTCTCTCTTTGAGAATAGAACAAAGGAGGGTATAACGGCGACCGCCCCCAAAATAATCGGTGAATAAAATACTTGATAGCCAAACAAAGTCCCAGAATCATAAATTGTACCAAGTACTGCGATAGCGACCGTGATGCCGGTCACAATGATAAAATAAATGATAAGATTTCTTTTAAGAAAATCAACAAAATTCATATTAACAACCATGCCTTTCTCTCTGCTTGCAAATTATATACAGTCATACCACCTAAATCTGCAGCATCTTCTTTAGTATAGGTACATACTGCCTGGAAATGATAATCTGTTCCCCATTTAATAACTTAGCGGTAAATCTGCCATTTAACGCCGGCTTCACACTATCAATTTTTAACAAGTTAATAATTACTGACTTTGAGCAGCGAAAGAATTGTTGCTTGCTGTGCAGTTCCTCGAGCTCGTATAACTTGCTTTTCATCTCGTAAACCTTATTTTTCAAATAGGCATATACTTTATTATCTACTCCTTCAAAATAGTAGATGTCCCGTAAAGAGATCTGAACGATTTGCGAGTTATCATATCCTGCAAGCAAGTCACTTTTTGATTTCACAAAATTCATGATTTCCAGAACTTCTTCATTGATTTTACAGCAACGAATCAGTACATGCTCCTCTTCTTTCTTCTTAATGTTCTCAACGCAAACCTTCATATAGGACCTCCAATGAAATGTAGAAATAAATTCAAATCAGCTGCTTTCATACAACTTCCTGCAGAAACACCTTATTCTTATCTATTATCTACGCTGAAAGCACTTTAATAGGTAGTCTTAAGATTCAGCTCCTCTGCATCCTTTAAATAATAATTGAAATAATCTAATATAATTCGGTTCATTGTTTCAATACAATAACGGCTGTCAACCTTACCTGTTCCTAGCAGTCCTGCTAAGGCAGGTGAAAACATCGGCAGATCGGTAAAATTCAAGTGACCTGAACCATTCACAACTATTTGCCTGGCATCAACAGCATTCTCTGTCGCTATTATATTCTCATATGACTCTGCATATGCAAGTGCATCTCTATAGTGTTCTTCATTATACATATTTAAAATAGGAATCGGATATGGTTCCTTGGTTATCATAGCTTTGCCATCTTCAAACCCAACATCTTCTCCGAACATCGTTCCATCTATTACAATAACCGCGTCAATATCGCTGCGTTCACGGCCAAGTTTAGCTGCAGTTGCTCCACCCATAGAGTGTCCGAATAAACCAATTTTGTCCAGATTAATTAGTGTGTATACTTCATCTGCCTCGCCTGATTCAACGTTCTTCGTGATTTCCTTCATCGTAAGATTAACATCCGCCATTCGTATCTTTAACCATTCTTGTAGTAATTCATACGTTTCCTGCTCATCTAACGTATTATTCTGGACTGCAACTGCATCACTCAGGAAATCCGTGTTCACAATTACAACCTTCCCATCTGTCTGTTTCGTAAAAAAGGAATGGTAGGTATGATCAATACTACATACGACATAGCCGTTGCTTGCTAACTCTTCATAGGTGGACGCATTGCTTCCGCGAAATCCAAAAGCACCATGTGAAAATATTAGTAATGGATACTTCTCCTTCGTACTCTCCGGGTACCAAAACTGTATTGTGATTTTTCTATTCTCCCCAATATCCGTATAGGTTTCCATCCGGTCTAAATCTGTCAAAGTATAACTTACGGTCTTAACATCTTTACTCCCGGTTGCTGTTATCACACGAAATTGTGGAAATAGCATCATAGGAAAAGCTACAAGAAGGAGTAATAGAATACTTCTTATACTTAACATAATAACATATTTCTTTTTAAATATCGCCTCATTTTTCCTGCTTTTTCGAACAAAATACCAAGTTCCAACCAATGCCCGAAGGAACAGAAAAAGAAACAACAGATACCACCGAAAACTCCAGTGAATGATACCAATCGGCACAAGTAGAACTAGAAATAAGAAAAGACCAATATTAACCTTATTCCTCAGTTTCTTTTGATAGGATGACGTCTTCAAGCAACCAATCATAACCCCAACTTCTACTCCTAATACCAGTACTAAAATAATTACACCCAACATAATAATTCTCCTTTCAAAGCTTCTATTTGATAGGAGTATAGGACAGCATAATAGCATTTTCAATATCTTGACATGTGAGTTGCAGATTATAAAGGTAAGTTGCATCGAAATAATTAAATATACTCTTTCGATAGGAATCGTTTCACTTTTGTTATACAATAAATAGACAGAATGAATTAATATAGTTTACGTGATATATACTTTTATTTAACAATTTATAGCTTTCACAAACATATCTTTCTGCTTAAAATATAGTTGCGATTAAAATTAATCTTGAAAGGTAGGGTGAAAAAATGAATAAACGATTTATTAAGAAGGGGATAGTATTTTGTATGATTGCTTCACTGACATTAGGAGGCATCATACCTGGACAAGGAGCTTATGCAGCTTCAACAAAATCAACTCAAGAGAAAACAATTAAAAATGTAATTATGTTAATTCCAGACGGAATGAGCGTTGGGGCATCTACACTTGCTCGCTATATGCTAGATGAAAAGGGAGATATCCCGCTTGCCATTGATGAATATGTAACCGCTATGGTGAAAACAAGATGGGCAAATGGACCAATTACAGATTCTGCACCAGCCGGTACCGCATTAGCTACCGGAAACAAATCAATATCCGGTGCATTAGGAGTAGATGAAGATCTTACACCAAAGGCTTCTCTTCTCGAAGCAGCGCAACTAAAAGGCAAAGCTACCGGTGTAATCGCAACCAGCGAATTTATGCATGCAACTCCTGCTGCCTATACAGCTCATGAAGCAAAAAGAAGCAATTATGCTGCGATTGCGGAACAAATGCTCTATCAGAACCTTGATGTAATGTTTGGAACAGGTGCAAGTAAAGTTGATAAAAGCACCTTGGATATCATAGCAACCGCAGAGTCGTTGGGATACACCATTATTGATGATAAAAGTGAATTAAAAGCTACAAAGGCAACTAAGGTATGGGGTAATTTCACATCAACGATAGGTGGTAGCAACAACCTTTCCTATGACATAGACAGAGATGCAGCAACAGAGCCATCCTTAGCTGATATGACTTCAAAGGCAATCAAAATTTTAAGCAAGGATAAAGACGGATTCTTCTTAATGGTAGAAGGCAGCAAAATAGACTGGGCAGCACATGCAAATGATACGGTTGGTATTGCCACTGATGTCCTTGCATTTGATGATGCATTTAAGGCTGCAGTTGATTTCGCAAAGAAGGAGGGGAATACCCTTGTTATTGCAGTAACTGACCACGGAAACAGTGGAATCACGATAGGAAATACCTATGTATCTCCTGCTTATGACAAAGACCCCTTCAGCGTTTTAACTCCACTTAAGGGTGCTACAAAAACAGCAGAAGGAGCTATCGCACTTCTTGATGCAACGAAGAGTACGCAAAGCAAGAACGAAGCTTTAGAAGCATACGGAATAGATCCAGCCGATACTACGCTTAAGGCAGAAATCGATGCATTTATGGCCGATCCTACCATTGCAACTCTTGTTAAGACCATGAATAAAAAGGCAGTTATCGGTTATACAACAGGCGGTCATACCGGCGAAGATGTTCCTCTATATGTATGTGCACCTTCGACTATAGAATTGCCAAAGGGTGTCATTGATAACACTGATGTTGCAGAATATATCGCAGATGCAATGGGTGTGGATCTTGCCAAAACAACCAGCAAATTGTTCATCGACATTACCGAAGTCAGTACTTTAGACTCCGCTACCCATGAATTTACCATCAAAGCTTCCAGCGGAAAAATAATTAAAGTGAAAGCAAACCAGAGTACCGCTTATATTGATGGTAAAGCCTATAGCTTAGATGGACAAGTTACCGTTTATATCAATAATCATTTTTATATACCTAAGACGCTTGTTAATTTAATTAGCGCAAACTAGATGATTTACGGCCTGTAGAATAATTCTGAGATAGAGTTATTTTACGAATTATTAGCTACATGAAAAATGCTGCCTAACGGCAGCATTTTTACTTATCTAAATCAATTATTCCTAGAATAAATCAAACTATTTCATTTTTCTTTAAATACTCCTCAACCTTAGAAATAAATATTTTTGCATCTTCCAGTTGTTTTTCTGCATCTTGTTTAGAGGCAATGTAAAAATCTTCATAATCAGATTTTTCCCTCAAAAAGGATGCTGTCTTTACAATTTTTGATGAATCCCTATTAAATTCTCCAGTTTTTACAAAATGCAAATTAAAGTAAGCTATTATACCGGAATGCTTTGAAGAATCATATCCAGCCAATGCAGTAATAGCACGCATTGCATGAAAAATTGCATAATACGAACGATTAATCGATACTTTATAAAGAGATTCCTTTAGTGTAACTTCAGAAGCACTTAAATCTTCTAAAGCCTTTGAATAACGGTATGCTGATAATTCTTTTATGCTGCCTTCCATAAAATCACACCATCCTTTTTAACATTTTTATAAAAAGGCAATACATTTTCCCACTTTATAAATTCATCATAGTCAATATCGATAACAGAAAACACCTTATCATATTTCAAATCCAAATCCAAAGTGAAATCAATTAATTTATCTTGTGTGTATTGGCTTTTTGCATTTTTTAATATGATTGCAATATCGATATCTGATTCATCAGTATCTGTTCCTCTGGCAACAGAGCCATAAAGAATAATTCTTACCAATCTATCGCCGAAAATGTCTTTTAACCCCTCAACTAATTCATCTGTAATGATATTATTCATAGCTTTGTCCCCTCCTATTTTTCTTTATTTTAACACAATGTTGCAGATTTATCTATGTATGTATAAATTTTGTCTAGATTTGATATCTGAATCAAATTTAGAAACATGATATTTCCTATCAATTGATAATGGAACTAAATTAAAAGATACATCGTCTATTGTTTGAAAGCAATTATTTCAAATAAAAACGGAATGAGGTATATAAAATGAAAAAAACAAGTTTGTTACTTATTATGGTCATGGTTATGACTTTAATATCATCTTCGGCAGCTTTTGCGGGTGTCGCTTCTTCAATTAAAGTTACAGAAAATAATCAAGCGGTAAAGTTTAGTGAGAAATCTTATATAAAGAACGGGGAGGTCATGATACCTCTAAAACAAACAGCACTTGCTTTAGGCGCAACCGTTGAATGGGATAAGAAGAGTAATACAGAGTGGGTAGATTTGGGAATGATGCACATTGAACTGACGGTTGGTAAAAGTGAATTCTACATCCACCGTGATGCAGATTTCTCTGGCATTCCACAAATCGTAAAATTAAGTACACCAATTGAAGTTGTTAAGGGAAGAATCTTTGTTCCTGGTAAAACTTTTGTTGAAAATATAGGAATGACTGCTTCTTGGGATAGTAATAAAAGAGTATTGGCTATCACAAATAGTAACGCTACGGATGTTGATTTATCGAAAGCAGTTCCTTATACAGAGATTACGACTGATGATATTAGCAATATCAAGGAAGTAAACGAATGGTATAATCTCAATAACCAAAAAGCAGGAATTAGTTACTTGAAACAGGATGGAGTTACCTATGTACTTATCGGTGCAGGAGAGAAACCTACCGGTGGATTCAGTGTTAGTATTGATAAAATATTTTACAGTGCTGCTGATACCGTAACCATCAATGCAAAAGTTACACCTCCTGGAGATAATGTCAGAGTCATGATGGTGATTACTTATCCCTCCATGTTAATTGCAATTAAATCCGATTCCATTAAAGTTGTAAACGGTGAAGTTGTAAATTCTACTATTACGGTTCCTACAAAAGAAAAATGGATTACGATGGACGCCAGCACAGTTACGAAGATGGAATTATTTACGTTAGATCAAGTAAAGTTGAAAGACATAATCGGAATTGAAAAAGATGATATTATGAAGTCCTTTAACGAAGCAACGATTAATCCAAATGCATATGTCAAGATGATTGCAGGAAACACATTGAAGGTTACCACCAATGACGGCTACGTTCTTACGTTTACAAGTTATGGTTCCGATATGAATGTAATCGTTGCTTTTGAAAAAGATGGCGAGTCAAGATCCTTTCATATCGTTGCACCTGTGATTGCTAAGACCCTGTTAAAGGTGTAACGCATTTCTGGGTTAATGCTTAATGGCGATTAATATTGAAAGCTATTCTGGATTGGTAGGAAAGTTATAAAGCAAGATAAAAAATCAGGTTATTGTACCTTCCAGGTAAGAGGCTACATAATCAAATGTACTTAAAACAATAGAAAATAAAATTCCCCTAGGAGTCTTGATTTTTTTCTCAAGATTCCTGGGGGAATTTGTTAAGCGCGAGACGGGATTCGAACAAATTCCCGCACACACAAATACTGATAAATAGGAGGTTTGCGGCTTCTGTTATTTATCTGCACACATTCTTGCACACATGGAATATGTGCTTTTTTTACTTCTTAAATTGTATCAATTTTGATTCGCATTGGTAAACGATTGTGAAGCTACGCATTATATAAAGTTTACGAAACAATATATTCTTTATGTACTATCTTCCATATTTTCACAGCATCATAAACAACTCACAGATTCCTGCTGTTATTAATCCCACAATTGGACATATAATAATTGGCCATGAGACAAAATGCTCAGGTATGGTTAATTTTAAAAAAACATTTTTATTTGCAAATTTTTCTGGGTTTCCGCCAAGTTCAAAAAATGTATTTTTCATAATCGGAATAAGTATCATGTCTAAAAATATAATATCAAACACATTCATAAACATTCCTATTATATATCCATGATAAAACAATGTTAAAAATGATACATCTAATTCTTTATACACAAATGCCATATCATACCCATTAAACAATAATAAGAAAACATATAAAATGCTAAGTGAAATCAGGCATTTTTTCTTTTCACCAGGAGTTGTTGGGACAATTCCTTTTGTAAATGATTTTGGCATCTGAAAGATTGCATATCTGGGATTATGGTAAATCAAAATAAATACTGTAAAGGCAAAAATGAAACCACTTGACAGCCCATCAAAAATAAGTCTTGAAATATTCATATGGTACCTCCTCATAGATTGTAGTTAATGTGAAAGAACTAATCTTACTTAATCAAATATTAACAATCGCTATGTCGTCATTATGAAAGATGACGATTCTTCCAATAATTCATAATTTAATGGCTACATAACCTTACTTAATTCCAAGACCAACTGTTTAGTATTTTTCAATAGTTCACCATGTCCATAGCCTTCAAAAATCCTAACTGTCATATTCGGTAATTGTTTCATTAGCTTCTTTGCAAATTTGCATGGATAAGACTCTTTACTCCCATACCAAAATTCTATCTCTGTTTTTATCTTACATATACCTTCAGGAAGCTTATAATTATAACTTGAATAAAAGCAGTTTTCCAATGTTTCCTTCGAAATATTTGTATACATAAGAGCATTTACACTCTCTTTATCCTCTAATCCCATCATTTTTCTCATAAGCTTTGACTCACCACTTATCATTTTCAAAGTAAGTGCAGTCATGATTTTAGTGACCGAACTGGATAAAACTCCATAATCTGTTGCATATGGGCTATCTAATACAGTTTTCGTAATTTCAATCTTATGATTAGTCAAAATTTGTAATACTATTGTGCCTCCCAAGGAAGAGCCATATGCAGCATGGAGCTTTCCATAATGCTTATTTATTACATACTTTTCAATTTTTTCAGCTTCATCTTCTATTGAAATAAATTCAGCTATTTCCTCTTCATTATGTCCATCTAAAGCTACTACAATTAGATGGTAATACTTTGATGCTTCTTGGATTAAAGATGAAAAGCTCATTTTCCAAGTTGTTGCCATGCCATGAACCAGCAATAATGTTTTTTCATTCTCTTCACCAAATTCATAAAATTGCATTATATAACCTCCCCATAGATTAAAACTTATGTTGAATAAGCTAATCTAACTTAAACTAATATTAATAATTGTTATGTCGTCATTGTAAACTATAGCGAATGTAAATAAATAATATAAATAAATTATTTAATTATACTTTACTTAATATGGAAAGTCAATTAAAGACAGATAGAAGTGTAGTATCTACAAGACAGATAGAAGTGTAGTATCTACACCAATGCAGAAGTGTACACCTATACAAATAGACATGATAACGGTTATCCGAATGGTATTATTTAAACCTTCGGGTAAACAATGTTATCATGTCATTTTTTTCGATATCGCAATTCGGATAATGACATATTATGTTTGTGTTTATGAAGAAAGGAGAAAACATAACAAACAAAAACGTTTAGAATAGATTAGAAAAGTTCTAAGTCAGGGGCTCAAAACAAGGAGCCTGAAAAGAATTTCAAGCCCCTGATTTAGTACTTTTCCTTTGAACCAAGTCACGCATGCGGACGGCATATGCAGTTTTGATG
>JBASOB010000534.1:0-15804 GCA_049657865.1 Mobilitalea sp. | reverse complement strand
GTCTATAACGGAGTAGAGACGGTGTCGGCTCTCGCAAGAGGGCCGTGGATTGAAATGTTCAGCATCTGTGAGCTTGCGAAGTATAAAGTGTCGGCTCTCGCAAGAGGGCCGGATTGAAATCGTTACCGTGTCTGTATGGTCATCCTACGACGCTACGTCAGCTCTCGCAAGAGGGCCGTGGATTGAAATAATGAGGCGGTAGGGGAGCGGTTGGCACATATTGTCGGCTCTCGCAAGAGGGCTGTGGATTGAAATAGTAAGAAATAAAACATAAATCTTGCCACCAACTAGCATTAGGATTATAATAATGAAGCATGTAATTACTGTTGATTGTTCTGTCAGGAGAAGGTGGAGTCTGAATGAAGATATCATTACAAAATAAATGTGATTTATTTACGGATAATTATTATGAATTAATGAAGAAGTTCAAGTGGAATTATACGATGAACTCCAGGCTTGGTGCCTTACTGTATACGATGGATAACCGAAGAGTTGATATTGAGGGGATTAATCGCTGCCGCAAGGTGATTAAAGAGAATACAGGGATATTTTCGCAGTTTAAAGATACGACGAATTTTATGACATCGGTTATGTTATCTCTTCAACCGGAGCCGGAAGCTGTTCTTAAGGGAGCTTTGAATGTGTATGATGCACTGAAGAAAGAGGGTTTTCATGCCTCGCCTTATCTGGTGCTTGCAGCAATTTCGGTCGCACTGCAATCGGATCCCTATCGTTATAATAAGATTATTGTGTCGACCAAAGAATATTATGATGCGATGAAGGTGGAGCATAAATTTCTTACTTCAGCGGATGATTATGGGTTTGCAGCACTTTTAGCAATGACGGATAAGCCAGTATTTCAGGCAATTAAAGAGATGGAACAATGTTATCTTGATTTGAAGGATTCTTTTACTAATCATAATTCGGTACAGACACTTTGCCAGGTGCTTACGTTCAGCGAAGATGATCCGTTTGTCAAATGCCAGCGGGTTGTTGAATTACATAAAGCACTCAAAAAGAATAAGTGCAAGGTGGGATCCGGAATTGAATTATCATTTCTGGGAGTCATTGCGTTACTGAAGGAAGATTCCAATAAGCTTGCAGATGAGATATTAGAAGTGAATGAATATTTAAAGGATAGGAAAGGCTTTGGCAGTTGGTCCCTTACGAATGCGCAGAGAGTGATGTTTGCTCTGTCTCTAGTTTGCGATGACTATCTTACCGATGCAAGGAAGAGTACGATGGAGATGGCATTGGCCAATAATATTACCGGAATCTTACTGGCGCAGCAGATGGCTACGATGGCAGCGGCTTCTGGAGCAGCGGTAGCATCATCAAGTTCAGCCTACTAAACCAAACGATAGGAAAGAATAAGCAGATAAGCTGGATGCGAATAACAGATATGAAGGAATAAACAGATAAGTTAGAAAGGTTAGAATTTATGCATATCATTATCGGGTTAGGAAACCCAACAGATCAATACAAGGCTACAAGACATAACGTCGGGTGGGACGCAGTTACGAGACTATCCGACGATTTTAGAATACCCTTAGATTTCAGAAAACACAAAGCGCTCTGTGGAAAAGGTTATATCGAAGGCGAGAAGGTAATTCTTGCACAGCCGTTAACTTATATGAATTTAAGCGGGGAGAGCGTACGTGAACTGGTTGATTTCTATAAAGTTGCTCCAGAAGATATTATTGTAATCTACGATGACATCAGCCTGGAGGTTGGACAGCTTAGAATTCGCAAACAAGGCAGCGCCGGCGGGCACAATGGAATGAAGAGCATTATCAGTCATTTGGGAACAAATGAATTCCCAAGAATTAAGATAGGAGTCGGAGACAAACCAAGGGGTTGGGACCTGGCAGACTATGTACTTTCGAGATTTCAAGGCGAGGAGCAGGAGAAGATCAGAGAAGCTCTGTCAGATACCTCCGCTGCCTGCAAGATGATGACGAATTCTGCGATTGACGCAGCGATGAACTTATATAATAAGAAGAAGTAGGTAGTTAAGATGCTGCAAAGCAGCATCATGGAAGCTAGTGTGATTAATTCAGTTTTCAAATAGGAGGAAATGCCGTTGAAAACCTTTACAACGCCCCTGAAGGAATTAAAAGAGTTTAATGACATCAGGGATAATATAAAACTGAAAGATTTGCCGGTACAGATTACCGGATGTATCGACTCCCAGAAAGGCCATCTGATCCATGGACTCGGGGAGGATTTTAAGTACCGTGTTATCGTTACCTATAATGATCTGAAAGCGAAAGAAATCTATGAAGACTATCGTTTGTATGAAAAGGACGTGTTCCTTTATCCGGCAAAGGATATTATTTTTTATAGTGCCGATATCCATGGAAATGCAATCGTAAGAGAGCGTCTTCGGGTACTCAGCCAAATTATCGAGAAGAAAAAAGCAACGATTATCGTAACGCTTGATGGTGGTATGGACCGACTGCTTCCCCTGCAGACGATGAAGGACCGTATCCTGACCATTGATACTTCAACAACCGTTAAAATGCCAGAATTCGGAGCTGCCTTGATGCATTTGGGTTATGAACGGCAGGCACAGGTAGAATCTCCTGGAGATTTTGCTGTCCGGGGCGGTATTATCGACATCTTCCCATTAACAGAAGAAGCACCTTACCGAATTGAACTCTGGGGGGATGAGATTGATTCCATCCGGACCTTTGACGTCAACAGCCAGCGCTCTATTGAGCAGGTGGAGAAGCTGATTATCTATCCGGCAGCTGAGATCATTCCTGATGAGAACCTGATGCATGCAGGTATGAAGAAGATTGAAGAAGAAGAGAAGAAGTATTATAAGAAGTTAAGAGATCAGTTTAAGACGGAGGAAGCAGCCAGAATTCATCAGATCGTTGCAGAATTCAAGGATAATTTACTGGAGTTTCAAGGTTCTATGGGACTTGAGAGCTACATTAATTATTTCTATGATCAGACGGTCAGCTTCTTTGACTATTTTGGAAATGAAGATACCATCTTCTTTCTGGATGAACCAGGACGTATTGCCGAAAAAGGCGAAGCGGTAGAAACAGAATTCCGTGAGGGCATGATCGGCCGTATTGAAAAGGGTTATATTCTTCCCGGACAGATGGATGTTATTTATGGATATAAAGAAATTATGACGTTACTTGGCAGAAAGAATGCAGTTTTAATCAGTACGATGGAGGTTAAGAATAATTTCTATACGCCAAAATATAAATATGATTTTACCGTTCAGAGCGTGGCCTCCTACCAGAAGAATTTTGAAGTTCTGGTGAAGGATTTAAAACAGTGGAAAAAGAATAAATACCGCGTGATTCTTCTCTCGGGATCAAGAACCAGAGCCATGCACCTTAGCGAGGATCTGAGGGAATACGAAATAAATGCATTTTACAGTGATGATATGGACCGCGTGCTTCAAAGCGGTGAAATTATGATTGCTTATGGTAACTTAAAGAGAGGTTTTGAATATCCTCAGATTAAGTTTGTTGTCGTTTCGGAAAGTGATATTTTTGGAGCGGAGAAAAAGAAGAAGCGCAAGAAGAGCAGCTATGAAGGCAATAAGATTCAGAGTTTTACGGAACTCACTCCCGGAGATTTTGTGGTGCATGAAAACCACGGCCTCGGTATCTACAAGGGGATTGAGAAAATCGAAGTAGATAAGGTAACAAAAGATTATATTAAGATAGAGTATGGCGGTGGAGGAGTGTTGTATATTCTTGCGACGGGCCTTGACGTGATACAGAAATATTCCGGTGCTGAGGGTAGAAAACCGAAGCTCAACAAGCTTAATTCAATCGAGTGGAAGAATACGAAAGCCAGAGTAAAAGGAGCCGTGAGAGAGGTTGCCAAAGATCTGGTTAAATTGTATGCCGAACGACAGGCCAAAGTAGGATTCCAATACGGAGAAGATACCGTATGGCAGAAGGAATTCGAGGAAGCATTTCCTTTTGATGAGACAGATGATCAGATTACTGCAATTGAGGCCACCAAGAGGGATATGGAAAGTACGAAGATCATGGACCGCTTAATCTGCGGTGATGTTGGTTACGGCAAGACGGAGATTGCGATTCGGGCAGCTTTTAAAGCAGTTTCTGATGGGAAGCAGGTTGTCTTCTTAGTTCCTACGACAATTCTTGCACAGCAGCATTATAATACTTTGGTTCAGCGAATGATGGACTTTCCGGTCAGCATCGATGTCATGTCGCGTTTTCGGACGGCGGCAGAACAGAAAAAGACACTCGAACGCTTGAAGAAGGGAAGCCTGGATATCGTAATCGGTACGCACAGGGTTCTGTCCGCCGATGTGAAGTTTAAGAACCTGGGACTTCTGATTGTCGATGAAGAACAGCGTTTTGGGGTTACCCATAAGGAAAAAATTAAGCAGATGAAGAAAGATGTTGATGTTCTGACCTTGACAGCAACTCCGATTCCGCGTACTCTTCATATGAGTATGATTGGAATTCGAGATATGAGTGTTCTGGATGAACCTCCGATCGACCGTCTGCCGATTCAGACTTATGTACTAGAACATAATGATGAAATCATCCGGGAAGCCATCAGCAGAGAAGTTGCTAGAGGCGGACAGGTTTACTATGTGTATAACCGAGTAAATGGAATTGATGAAATTGCGAATAACGTTTCCAAATTAGTACCGGAAGCAAATGTTGCCTTTGCGCATGGACAGATGCATGAGCATCAGTTAGAGAAAATCATGTTTGATTTCATTTCCGGAGAAATCGATGTTCTTGTTTCTACTACGATCATTGAGACAGGTCTGGATATCTCTAATGTAAATACAATGATTATTGATGATGCAGACCGGTTAGGTCTGTCCCAGCTTTATCAGCTGAGGGGGCGTGTCGGTCGTTCGAATCGAACCTCCTATGCATTTTTGATGTACCGAAGAGATAAGATGTTAAAGGAAATTGCAGAAAAGAGACTCCATGCAATTAAAGAGTTCACGGAACTGGGCTCCGGCTTTAAGATAGCCATGCGTGACCTGGAAATTCGAGGTGCCGGTAATCTGCTTGGAGCAGAACAGAGCGGACAAATGGAAGCAGTCGGCTATGATCTATACTGCAAGATGCTGAATGAGGCGGTAAAAGCGATGCGAGGCGAAGAAACGGACGAGGATACCTTTGAAACTATGGTAGATATGGACATGGATGCCTACATTCCAGCAACCTATATTAAGAATGAGATTCAGAAGCTGGATATCTATAAACGAATTGCAGAAATTGAAAATGATGATGAATTAATGGATATGCAGGAGGAGCTAGTGGACCGATTTGGGGATATGCCGAGTGCGGTCAACAACCTGTTAAATATTGCACTGATCAAAGCAATCTGTCACAGTGTCTATATCACTGGACTGATTCATAAAGATAGTGATGTGAAGTTGATGATATATCCAAAAGCGAAGCTTGCAGTGGAGAAGATTCCGGAACTGATTACCAAGTATCAGAACCGTTTAAAATTAATCTCACAGGCAAATCCTTATTTCGAATACCGACTTCCGAATAATCCAAAGGGCAAGACGGATACGATAACGACCTTTGAACAGTTACGGAAGTTATTAGATGATTTTAAAACACTGAGACAAGAATAGAGAGTTGATATTAATGGGCATCTGCAACTGCAGTGAACGATAATTTGGCTGAGAAAGGGGAAAACGATGAAAAAATTAAAAAGATTACGAATCGCAATTCCGGTATTATTCATAATGCTGACTTTATGTGCCTGCAGAATGGGAGAAGAACGATATGAAGTAACAAATTATATGGGAAAATCCATTTCGGCATTTGAAAGAAAAACAAATACGGAACTTGAGAAACAGAGTAACGGTATCTATGTGATGGAGGATGTAATGCAGGTCATTGCGCCTGAAAAGAAAGTGACCTCCGTCACATTACTTAAAAATGCCGGCGAATATAAAGTGTTTGGCATTACCATTGGAATGAAGAAGAGCGAGGCCGATACATTGCTTGCCGATACCTTCGGAAAAGAAATCTCCAAGACAATTAATTCTACGAACAATTCGGTTACCTATTCTTATCTAAAGAATGGCAAAGAACTGTATATTGCTTATGATGTTGATATGGAAACCGTGGTAGAACTATCCTATTATATTGTTGAAGTGTCCAAGGATGCAGCTATCACGACGACGCCGGTCAACTCCGGCGAATTGATTGCCCTGATTGGATCTACCCATGTGTATTACAATGAAGCCTTGATATACCTGAAATCTGCACAAGAGAAATATGAAGCGAAATACGGAAGCAATATCTGGGAAGTGGATATTCTTGGAGATGGACAGACGTTTGGGGAGATGATGAAGGAAGAAGTAATGAATCAGATTACGGAGCTTAAAATCATTTCGGCAAAGGCAGCAGAGCAAGGAATTACGCTTTCGGAGGAAGAACTTGCAGAGGCCAACGCTTATGCGAAAGAACATTATGAAAGTTTGATCCAGGAGGATATTGATCAATATCTGGTTACGGAAGAACTGCTTCGTCAAGTTTATGCAGATAACCTGCTGGCGGAGAAGATGTTTGAAACGCTTACATTAAATGTAGATAATAAGGTAGATGATCTTGATGCAAATCAGATTACCGTACAGGATATTCTAATCTATAGCGTGGATTTTGACGATAACGGAAAGAAAGTCGATCTCACGGCACAGGAAAAAGAAGAACGCTACGAAAAAGTAAAAACGCTGCTGTCGCAAGCCAAGACTACTGAGGATTTCAGCGCCTTTGCAACAGAGAATACACAGGCAGATACAGTAGAATATACCTTTGGACGAGGCGGAGCCCCTGCAGAGTACAGTGCTGCGTTTGAACAGGCAGCCTTTACGTTAAAGACCGGTCAAGTAAGCGGAATCATTACCACGGATTATGGATGGCACATCCTTTACTGCGTATCCGATTTTAATGAAGATGCTACCACCCAGGTAAAAGAAGCGATTATCGAAGACCGCCGCACAGAAATGTTCTCCAAGCTCTACACAGAATGGACCAAAGACTATGATATCGTAATTAACACCGAAGCCTGGGATGCAATTCCCTACGAAGAGTAGAAATAGACGGAGATGTCCAGAGAGCAAGTAGTATAGAATTTTGATAAATAAGATTAAAAAGATAAAACATCTGATATAGAAATAGAAAGTCCTACCATCAGAAAAGTTTAAGAAACTATTTCTGATGGTGGGACTTTCTTACAGTTTAATTAATTATATAAGAGTAAAATGTCATAAGTACACCGATAAACTGAAAGCAGAAGATGGAGGTATCCATATTCAGCTTGGCGTCGACCGGCTGACAAGGCTGCCTATATCCGACTTGAGACTCAGTGAAAAGCAGCGCATCGGCGATGCTTTTCACATATATGAGGCTCTACAAAGGATATGCCGCCGGAAGGTAAGGCAGCCAAATGAATATAGATACCTCCAGCTTCGCCGCACCACCCAGAATGTACTTATGACTCTATATCCATATCTACACTTAAACGTAATACAAATTTTCAGAAGGATACACCGCATCGCAGGTTACATCAATGCCGAGTTTCTTGAGAATCTGCTCGTCATTTCTGTTCAGCATTACAGTACAATGAGCCTGTACACCCTTGAGTGCAGAGAGCTTATCATATGCTAACTGTGCCGTCGGATTGGTAACCGCGCAGATACTTAAAGCAATTAAGATTTCATTGGCATTTAAATTAGTGATCTTATTATGCAGATCATGTTCCTTCAAATTACAGATAGTATTTAAAATGACAGGGGATAACAGGTAGATATCATCGCCGAGGCCTGCAAGATACTTGATTGCATTGAGTAAGGCAGCAGAACAGCAATCCATGAGAGCGGAGCCTTTTCCGGTAATAATCTTACCATCCTCGAATTCAAATGCAATGACAGGAATTGTTTCATTGTCTGGGCAGCTTTCCTTTAATTTGGCAGCATATTCTCTTGCGGGAACAACACAGTGTCTGTCCTCCTGCTTCAGTCCGACTTCTTCTAGAATTAATTTCATATGGGTTAGGGAATCTTCATCTAAAAGACCTTTTTTGAAATCGCAGACCGTTGTAAAATATCTGCGGATGATTTCCTGCTTGGAAGCTTCGACAATCACAGCATCATCGGTAATGCCAAAGCCGACGCGATTTACGCCCATATCGGTAGGAGACTGGTACATGGATTCTTTTCCGGTAATCTTCTCAATGATACGTTTGATTACAGGAAACATTTCTAAATCCCTGTTATAATTAACGGCTACTTCATGATAACGGTCAAAATGGAAGTTATCAATCATATTGACATCTTTCAAGTCAACGGTTGCTGCTTCATAAGCTATATTTAACGGATGTTTGAGCGGTATATTCCATACTGGGAAGGTCTCGAATTTGGAATATCCGGCAGAATGTCCTAATTTATTCTCGTGGTATAATTGATTTAAACAGGTTGCAAGCTTTCCGCTGTTTGGTCCAGGTGCAGTTACGACTACGATTGGTTTCGTGGTAACGATATAAGGATTGATTCCGTAACCGTCTTCACTTACAATAGCCTCTACATCAGCAGGATAACCAGGAATCGCAGCATGGGTATAAACTTTAATATTACGACGCTCTAATTTGTTGATAAAAACGGTAGTTGCAGGCTGCTTGTTGAAGCGGGTGATTACCACACTATTCACTTCCAACCCATAGCTACGCAGATCATCTAATAAACGCAGTACTTCCATGTCATAAGTGATACCGAAATCCCCTCGGATTTTGTTACGCTCGATATCGCCGGCATATACGCAGATAATAATTTCGGCCTGATCCTTTAACTTTTGAAGTAACTTAATCTTAGCATCCTCATCAAAACCTGGTAAAACTCGTTTTGCGTGCTTATCTCCTATTAATTTTCCACCAAACTCAAGATATAGCTTATCGTAATTATTGACACGCTCCAGGATGTATTTTGATTGTTCCTCAATATACTTTTTTGGGTCAAAACCGATTTTCATATGGTATCCTCCTTTGGATATGTTTGTCATATTGCAGTTACAATTTTGGTGCTCATGGCTAGAAATACTTATGCACCATAGTCTATCATAAGCTAATTTTACAAAAAGTCAAATGACTTTTGCAATTTTTCTATTTTCGTTAAGAGAATAGAAAATCAGATGAAAAGTAAGGACATATTGTATAAAAATAGTTTTAAAGGAGTGAATTAATTCCTGATTTTTGGATAGGACAGACATACTATAGGGATAATACAGATGGAACCAGGATATAGCATTGATAGGACTCAGGGATAATACAGAGGGGACATGGATATAACGCTGGTAGGCTTGGATAGAATCTGCATATCTTATATAGGAAGGATATCTTGTAGCACATGTTTCAGGAATATGGTAAAATACAGTAAATGAGAAACGGATGGAAGCGAGGTAGGGAACATGTGTGGAAGGTATAATTTTACGGTTGAACAAAGCGAAGAAGTGATGGAAATACTTGAAAAACTCAACGAGAAATATAAAGATAAGGGAAAAACAGTGAAAGCGGGAGAAATATTTCCTACAGATACCGCTCCCATCTTAATCGAAGAGAAGAGAGAAGTTTCGCCAGTACTCAGTGCATGGGGATTTCCTAAATTTGATCAAAAAGGCGTGATTATTAATGCCAGATCAGAGACTGCCTTCGAGAAGAAAACATTTCACGACAGTTTGCTGAGCCGTCGTTGTATTATTCCCTCAACCGGATTTTATGAATGGGACAGTGAAAAACAGAAATTCTTGTTCCGAGTGGAGGGCACGAACGCACTTTATATGGCGGGACTGTATATAAATCAAGGGGAAGAGATGCGTTATGTGATTCTTACGACCGAAGCCAATGATTCCATGAAAGAGATTCATAACCGAATGCCACTCGTGATTCCAAAACACGAGATCAAGACCTGGATTACAGATTATCATGCTACGAATGACTTGTTGAGGAGAGTGCCGCCGGAGCTGATCCGGGAAGCGGTATAGAACAAAAGAAAACCAATTTTTTTATTATCCTTTATACAGATACCGAATGATAGAAAATCAATTAAATATAGAAGACTAATTATAGAAGACTAATTATAGAAGACTAATTAGAAGACTAATTATAGAAGGAATGAAAAAACATGAAAATAATAAACCCGCAATTACAGAATGCACCCACTTTGATTGAAGATTTCTCAAGCTACACCCAACGTTTTATGCTGGAGGAACTACCGATCTCCGGAATCAAATGCTGTGAAACACTAACCGAAGATGCTGACTTTTATAAACTTGAAATCCAGAAAAGCAGCTTTGAAAACTGCAGCTTTCAAAATTGCAATTTTGAAAAAGCCAGCTTTGTCGATGTTGTATTTCAAGCCTGTGATCTGTCCAACAGTAAATTTACCGGAGCCTACTTTGAACGATGCCGGTTTGACTCCTGCAAATGCATGGGGATCGATATGAGTGATACGATTTTAAAGAATATCACGTTCAAGCAGTCAAAACTTCAATATTCTTATTTCGATAGAACCAAAATTTACGAAGTTCAGTTTGAAAATATAGATTTTACGGAAGCCTCCATGACAGAAGCAAAGATAAAAAGGTTTGCAACTACTGAGTCCAGATTCGTTAAGAATAACTTCTACAAAACAATGTTAACTGGGGTGGACTTTACCAACAATGAGTTTATCGCTCCCATCGTATCGACTCCGCCGCTTGAGCTAAAAGGTGTTATTATCGATCTGTTTCAAGCTGCCGATTTAATTGGGATGTGGGGAGTCGTAGTGAAACGAGGATAGTGATACTCAAATCAAATAATACAAAAGAACTCCAATATGAATTGCTTAAAAATCATGTTGGAGTTCTCATTAAGTTTTCTACATATTTATTACAAGACTTTAAGCTTGTGAATGAGTTTACAAAACTTTAGTTTCTGTATGATTTAACATGCTTTGATTCCAGCATGATTTTGTAAACGATAATCTTTTTTGATTTTTGTAATTTTATTTTACACGTTCCGCCATAGGATGGGTTTCGTTAAATTGAACCAGGTCCCATAGGGTTCCGTACAAATCCTTAAATACAGCTACAATTCCAAAATCCTGCTCTTTGGGTTCTCGGACAAATTCAATTCCTGTGGCAAGCATTTCCTTATAGTCTCTCCAAAAGTCATCTGTGCCGAGGAAGAGAAATATTCTGCCTCCTGCCTGATTCCCGACAAATGGTTCCTGCTCTGGTTTTGCTGCCCGTGCCAGTAATAGTGTGGTTCCGTTAGAACCGGGTGGAGATATGACTACCCAGCGTTTGTCCTGCTCTGGCTGATACGTATCTTCTATTACTGTAAAATGAAGTTTTTTAGTATAAAACTCGATTGCTTCATCATAATCTCGAACCACAAGTGCAATATGGATAATGGATTGAATCATAAAGGCCTCCGTCTTATCTGAAAATTATAAATACTTTCCATTATTGTATCCCTTTTCTCATGCGGTAACAATCTTTATTTCTAAAATCCGCGATAATAAAGGCAGGCCTTATGATTACACTTATTGACCAATGATCATTTCTTTTACTTTTTGTGAAAGACGTTGCAGCTTACCGGATAAGTTCCCTGAATTGTCAATGCCTGCATAAATTGAATCTTGTCTTTCGAAAAAGCTTTTAAGCTGAGTTGAATTTCCATCCTGTGCTGATATACAGCAAGTACCGTTTGTTCTACAGTTGTTTTCCATAATAATACCTTTCCTTTCTCAAAGCTTGCAAACTTTGGGCTGCAAGCACAAATTTGCGTGTGAAGAATCTTCACTATGTGAAGATGTTCTTTCTTCACGCTAGCCTCCTAAATATCTATATCGTATATCGTAGATACACGATATGAATGAGTAAAAAAATAAGGGTTAAGTTAATAAATCATTCTTAAACTGATTTAAAAATGATTCCAGAACATCTTCGTTTAGAAAATAGCAGCTCCAAAGATCTCTTTTCTCTTTGCGGACAATACCTGCTTCTTCTAATACATTCAAATGCTGTGATACGGTTGACTGGGCAAGTCCGGTAAACTGTACAACGTCTCCGACACTTACACCGTGCTCGTAATACTTAAAGCAGTCACAACAATGTACGATAGTATGTTCTTTAATTGATTTAACAAGATTATATCTTGTCTTGTTGCCTAATGCTTTACAAATGTCGTCCATGTTCATGTCCATACACCTCAGTTTGCATATCGTAATATTACGATATGAGAATAACATAATAATTATAACCTGTCAACTATTATTTTAATAAGCCATTAGGCCTAACAGCTTGCTGATCTTAACTGAGAAGGATCTCTCCAAGAGAGAGGTTCTTCTCAGTTAAAGAATTCTCCCCGGAGATAATCCCTCCTGGTTAACGAGTTCTCTAGGTGAGATAATATAGCAAGCTGTGATAAACCTATATAGAATTATTTGCTCTCTAGATACTTATCGAATCGTTTTGTCGTCTGTATTACTTCTTCTAAATATTCTTTCGTGCCATCTGCATTTTGAAGATTCTTTTCACTAATGGCTGCTGCTTCTTCAGAACTTGCCATTATTTCTTCAGTGGTAGCCGATAATTGGCTGATGTTGTCAACAATTTGATTATTCGCTGAAGCTAAACCGGTTAACATATGATCTATTTCGGCAATATGATCCGCTAATACGCCCATATCGTGATTGATTTTTTCGAAACTCTGTGAGGCAGTTGAGATGAAACTTCCTTGATGTTCCGTAGATACAATAGATTCTCTTACATTTTCAGAAGCTTCTGCTGCATTTTGATTTAATTCATCAATGATTTTTGTAATGTTCTCTGTAGAGGTTCTGGTCTGCTCCGCTAATTTGCCGATTTCATTAGCAACAACTGCAAATCCCTTTCCGGCTTCCCCTGCTCTTGCACTCTCGATGGAAGCATTCAGGGCTAGTAAGTTTGTTTGTCTGGAGATGCTAAAGATGATATTTGCGATGTCATGTACTTCCTTGGTTTTTTCATGAAGCTTTTCCATTGAATTAACCACCATAGAATTCGTGGAGGCAATACTAGTTGACTGTTCCTTCAGATTGTTCATGATCTGTAAGCCGCCAAGGATAGAATCAGAGGAATTCTTCGCTATAATTACCATTTGGTCAGAACGTTCTACGGTTTGATTAATTGATTCCTGAATGGACTGTGTCATTACGGTCTGTTCTTGAATATTATCTGCGGTAACCTGTGTGCTGGCAGAGATTTCTCTGATTGCTGCGTTAACTATTTCTGTCGATTCACCTAAACTGTGAACTAGCTGATTACTTTCGGAGGTTCCGTTCTGAACAATTTTAGCAATTTCTAAAATGTCTTGCAGCATAGCCTCTTGTATTTCCTTTTGATCCTCCACAGCGTTAAGGGAATCGTAAGAAAAACGATGGCCGATATCGGTGCATTTGTAAATAGTATTCAGTGTCAACAGAATAATAATTAATTCCAGATAATTCTGTGACATATTGTCTGCTTTAGAGAGTGCTAAGATAACGGTATAGATGATATTGACAGCAGAACCCCAAAGACAGAATATTTTTGACAATTTTGTATTGAAAAATAGAATGGCTGCACATAAAACAGGAATTGCGCTAATTCGAATAAAGCTAAAGTCCGCAAACAATAGCAAAAAAGAATAAATAATCATATAAAAAATTAAGCTTCCCCACCCCAATTTATCACTGGTAGGTTTCTTGATGAAAATTGATACATTAACGCCAATAGCGATACAACAAGTCACTATTACGGGAAGGTCCATTGTAACAATGAGGGAATGATTAATTCGGTTATTGACTAGTACCCCAACATATAGAGCATATAATACTGTTGTTCCGAGTAACATAAACCAATTAATACTCTTGTTTCTAGCCGCTTGTTCATTGTATTTCCTTACTTTTAAATCCTTATTTGTCGTGTCAGTCATTTAAGTTCCTGCTTTCTTCTGTCGTTTTAATGCCTGTGAAGTCTACCATTATTATAGAAGTTTGTCAATGTAACAGATGGTTTGCAGGAAAAAAATATATTCCAGCCATTAGGTATAAATAACTATAAAAGTAACAATCGATTTTCATTTAATAGAAAGAGGAATATAATGACAAATATACGAAGGAGGAATATAATGAATTTAACATAAAACGACAATTAATAACAATAAAAGTAGTTATTTGCGTTTGGTGACATCGTAAAAGCTCCTTATAAATCAAGATATTCGGTAAAGGCATACGATTGAATTCAGCGTCTGAAAATACAGTGAATTTATACAAGAAAGTAGGTTGAAGATGATATATTTTAGAAAATCGATATCTAATATAAAAGCACATAAATATAAGAGCATCATGACCAGTATGATCTGTATGCTGATGGTACTGCTGTTTCATTTGTACTTAGCAAATATCAACAGTAATCAGCAGCAGCTGAAGAATCTGGCTGAGATAATGCCGATTTCAGCTAAAATTGTGAACTTAAATGGCAGCCAGGAGGTTAATCTGGCCATTAAGGATGAACTGATTCAGAAGCTGCAGACTTCTAAGTACATTGAAAGAGAAATCGATACCGTTCGGACGAAGGGATCCATTGGTGAATTTGAACCGGAAGACTGGATGGAACATTTAAATCTCTGGATCCTTTCCGCGAATACACTAGGGGGCATTGTAGATCTTGAGGAACAGGACATTACTTGGAAAGAAGGATATGATGCTAGCTTCTTGCAGGGAGAAGAAGCAAAGTGCATTGTCAGCCAGAAATTACTTGAGGAAAAGCATTGGAAATTAGGGGATACGATTCCCCTATACCAATATTATTACTCCTATGGAAGGGGATCAGAGGTGTTCATGGATCCGTTAGATACGACTTCTTTTGAAATTGTAGGATATACACAATTTCCCCAAGATGACAATGGAGCTACGGATATTCTACTACCCTTTCAAACAGAACGTAATATTTTCCTGAAGAAGCAGATTCCATTTTTTGCAGATTCCATTTCTTTCTATTTGAAGGATCCCTTGAAGCTGAATGAGTTCAAAGAAGAAATGAAAGGTTTTCATCTTATACCGGTATCCCCATCAGCAGACTTCTCCCATGATGGAATTGCCTTAGCCCTGCGGGATTCTACCTTTATTACATCCGCGAGTAAGCTGCGTCAGGGTTTGGATATCTTGATCGGATTTTCTATCATAATTCTTGTGATTGTCATTGGGATTGGTTATATTGCCTCCTTCCTGCTCTTGCAGGGGAGGAAAGAAGAGATAGCGATTATGCGCTCTCTGGGATTAAGTAATAAAGTATGCTTTCTTATGATGATGATGGAAAACTTTCTCTTAGCAATCACCGGGATCGCAATCGGAAGCTTGGCAGCCTTCTTCAGCCTGTCCACGGAAACAGGAATGATTGCGATAGGAATAGTACTCGCTTTAGGTTGCTATATGGCAGGAACCTGTGCTGCTTTAATGAAAATAGGAAAGATTAGTGTAATGGATGCATTGACACGTTTGGACTAAATAAAAGGAGTAATGGGAATGAGTATGATTAAAGTGGAAGAGGTCAGTTATGTTTATCAGACGAAGTATCAGAAAATAGAAGCAGTAAAAAATGTTTCCTGTAATTTTGAGGAAAGAAAATTCTATGCGCTTGTCGGAGAATCTGGAAGCGGGAAAAGTACCCTTCTTTCCCTTCTTGCAGGGCTGGATCTGCCGACACAAGGGAAGATTTACATTGAAGACAAGGACATCGCCAGTATGAATAGGGA
>JBASOB010000533.1:0-3670 GCA_049657865.1 Mobilitalea sp. | reverse complement strand
AACAAGGAATGAGCACCACTGTGCGAGTTTCGCAGTTCTTCTGTGTGAATTAAGAATCTTCACACAGTGAAGATTCTTAATTCACGCTTTTGTAATCTTATCCATCAAGCTGACTCTATTGAACGGAAGCATAAAGTAATATCCATCCGCTACTGAATCCAGCATCTCCATCACTTCACGTGCAATCGCTGCACCCACATTTTCTGCTTCTTCCTTCGACATATCCGGATGATACCGGTTGACGATTGCGTCGGGAACTGTAATTCCGCTAATCTCATTTTTAATAAAACAGGCATTGCGATAACTGACGAGAGGCATGATACCGCATAAAATTTTTGTATCGATTCTTTCCTTTATACTACGAATCCGTTCTACGTCCTCGATGGAATAAATCGGCTGAGTCAGAAAATAAGTTGCTCCTGCCTCTATCTTTCGCTGCATTCGTTCCACTACTTTATCTACACTGCCTCTTGCATGATTCAGTGCCCCTCCGTAATAGAAGGGTTCTTTTGCAAAATGTTCTACATTCATTTCTTTTACATAATCCATCAACTGTATTGAATTATAGTCGAAAACTCCGGTGGTCGATACTCTGCTTTCACCAGGCACCGGATCTCCTGTTACAATTAACAGGTTTCGGATTCCATGAATATAAGCTCCGAGCATAGCGGAACGCATCGCTATCATGTTTCGATCTCTACAGCAGATATGAGGCATCACATTAAGTCCTGTTTCTTCTGCAATTTTAATGCTCATTAAGATAGAATCCACGCGACTTCGACCCATCGGGGAGTCGGCAAAGGTAATCAGATCAACTCCCGACTTCTTCAAGCTGTGAGCACATTCCATCACTTTGTCAATATCCGAATCATATGGAGGGTCTAGCTCTACCGCAATTACTTTCTTCCCGCTTTGCAACCGTTTGAAGAAATCATTCTCTCTGATTGGCGCAATGTTGCCTTCTATGTTCTCCATTCCTTTTCTTCTCGTAGAAATATGAATATTTACATCTATCTTATCAGCTAGATGCGTAATATATTCCGGAGTTGTTCCACAGCATCCACCTACAATATCAATTCCAAGTTCTGCAATAAGCTTCATATTTCCTGCAAAATATGCTGCATTATCCATAAATACCATTCGGTTCTGCATCTGTTCTGGATAACCGGCATTGGGTGCTGCATAGCTATAGATATGTTCCGGGAAAGAAATCTTACTCAATATCTGATGCATGTGTCCCGACCCAATACCACAGTTCAATCCGCAAGCATCGAGTCCCTCGATTTGTCCAACTTTGTCAATTAAACGTGCTGCCCGAATACCTGCGCCTGTATATCCGTTCTTATTCACTGAAAAGCTGGCTAAAAGGAAGATTTCCTTATTCTTTTCTCTGATATAAGGGATCAATTTTTCAATATAATAAGCACTAGAAAAGGTCTCAAAATGAATTCCCGTCATTCCCTCTTCAATAAAGATATCACAAAGCAGCTTATATTCCTCTAATACGTCCTTCTCCTCCGTATCAGCATCCTCTGGAATCGGTCCAATATCTCCGAAAATCCAAATCTCCTGTCTTACATTTAATTCTTCTTTCGCTTCTCTGACTGCATTTTTAGCAATTTTACAGGCTGCTATTACCAGCTCTCTTTGCTTAACAACATCTGTTTTTAAAACAGCACGATTTGCTGCAAAGGTATTCGTTCGAAGCATTCTTGCTCCGGCACAGATATAATCCTTATGTATTTGTTCTATCATCTCAGGATTAGATAGGTTTGCATATTCTGAGATTGCACCCGGGAGATTAACCATAGTTGAATAGTAGGTGCCCATAGATCCATCCGGTATCAGGCGGTTTTCTTTTAAGTATTCCCTTATTTCCATAGTTTGTCTACCTCCCTATTTTTTCTTCAAAAAGAAGTATCCATATTTTACTGCCACGGATCTGATTTTCAATTATTATATCTCATTCTTTCTGATACAACAAGTATTTATCATGTTTAACTCATTCCTGCCTAATTCCTGCGCATGTTTTTTCGCATATTAAGTTTGTATAGAGGATTACGCAAGCTCAAACTTTGTGTGTTAAAGTAATTTTTCTTTCTCTCTTTACAAACATGATACCGCGAAGTAACATCACAAATAATACCGGAATAATCAAACTGAACTTCCTATGGATTTCATTTTGGAGTTTTTTATGTGTGCAGGTGTTTCTCTTCTCACTTCCCTCTAATAATTTCTAATCCTTCTTCTCCTTTTCTAATAAAAACAAGTATGCTATAATGTCCCATATTATTAAATTAATTTGACTGGTCCGTCACTGTCATAATGAAAATACTAAGAAAATGGAGTTTATCCGATGCGAAATAAAATCAGCCTAAAAGCTGTCACAATTGCAATACCGCTTGCTTGCATTATATTGTTTATACAAAGAGATTACCTATTGGGTTTATTGACAACGCTTCCCCCCTGCATATTTTATACCTTATTTGATCTATATTGTCCGGCCTGCGGAAACACTCGAAGTTTTATCTCGTTATCAAACGGAGAACTTCTTTCTTCACTCAGGTACAACATCGTTCCTATACTGCTCCTCCTATTATGCCTGCTTGCTTATATTGAATTGGCTGCCTACAGTTTTGATCATCAGATTACTATACTACCACGCAAGCTCAAGTTTTATATCATTGGAATTATACTGCTTATTCTATATTTTATCATTCGAAACTTTTTTCCCTTCTTCACTCCCTAAAGTTAATATCAAAACAAAAAACTGGCATAAAAGCAACAGATATCTGTTGTCTTATGCCAGTTATATTTATATCATGATTAGTACATTTCCGCATCAAATTCGGTAGAGAATTGATTATAAAATTCTTCCAGATACTCTTGGTTGCCTACAACTGCAACTACAATAAGAATAGCAAGAACGATTGTGATTCCTGACAATATGATACCGGCAATCGCCATTCCTTTGCCATCTTTTTGTCCCCTGATGCTAATAATTCCCAGGATTACGCTTACGATAGCAAGTGGCAGTGCGATATACCAGCAGCAGCAAATAACTAAGCTTATAATACCACATACAAGAGATGCAATCGACATTCCATTATTCTTTCTTGGAGCCTGCTGTTGGTACTGAGGTTGTTGGTACTGTTGCGATTGATACTGTGGTTGTTGATATTGTGGCTGTTGATACTGCGGCTGTTGATACTGTGGCTGCTGACCTTGTGGCTGCTGACCTTGTGGCTGCTGACCTTGTGGCTGCTGACCTTGTGGCTGTTGACCTTGTGGCTGTTGACCTTGTGGCTGCTGACCTTGTGGCTGCTGACCTTGTGGCTGCTGATCTTGTGGCTGCTGATCTTGTGGCTGCTGATTCTGCGGCTGGTCAGTATTTGGATTACTTTGTTGATCGTTGTTTTCATTTGGATTATTATAATCTCCCATGGATGAACCCCCTATATTCTGATAAAATTTTAACTATTTTGTTTATCGTAACATAACTTTCCATATTCTTCAATAAATTTCAATCATTATTCCAAATAATTTCTCTTTTCCTGACTGCCTTTCCAATTCTATTCCTATGTATTTTACCATACACTTTCCTATATGATATCAACAGCATCTACTTTTTCCACCAAATCAAACTATTTTCCCTATATAATTAATTGAC
>JBASOB010000532.1:0-9301 GCA_049657865.1 Mobilitalea sp. | reverse complement strand
GATTCCAACATATAACAGACCGTACTATTTTGAATTAGCGCTGAAAAGCGTGTTAATGCAAACCTATAAGAATATTGAGATTATCGTTTGTGATGACAGTACAAATAACGAAACGAAGAAGTTGATTCAACCATATCTAAAAGAATTCAGCCAAATTCGTTACTACAAAAATCCTAAGAATCTTGGTCAATTCCAAAATGATTTGCTTTGCATGGAATATGCGAAAGGTGAGTTTGTAAATTTCTTGATGGATGATGATTTATTCCATCTGCAAAAGATTGAAAAGATGATGGACTATTTCCAGGGTGATTTGAACAATGAAATCACGTTAATCACCTCACATCGACAATTAATAGATGATGAAGAAAATTTACTAGAGGACAATAAAGAAACGTTGCAGCTATTTGATAAGGATGTTGTTGTAGATGGTATTGAGTTTGGAGAGCTTTTGCTAACTGCAAAAAGAAATTATATTGGCGAACCGACAACTGTGCTATTTCGTAAGGCTGCTCTCGTAGAGCCATTTGGAATGTTTATGGGGAGAGAATATGGATGTAATGTTGATATGGCATCCTGGTTTAACCTCCTCTCAAAAGGAAAAATTGCTTATATTTCTGAGTCGTTGAGCTATTTTAGAATGCATGCTGGCCAACAGCAACAGTCAGGAAAAATGGTTGTTTTTGGCATGTGCGATTATTTACATCAGATTCTATACGCACAAGAACGTGGGTTTTTCAAAAAACCAATGAAATATGCACAAGTTATACAAAATTGGTTAAAACGAACTGATGAAGATGTGGAGTATATTAGTAGATCTTTTAGCGATTTACAAAACACAGAAATGATTTTTGAATACAAGAAGTTGCTGGAAGAAAAGCTTTCAAAAGTATGTGCTGATTTGCCTTTAGTTAGTATTCTTATTCCAGCATTCAATAGACCGTATTATTTAGAACTTGCATTGCAAAGCGCGTTAAAACAAACCTATCTTAACATTGAAATTATTATTTGTGATGATAGTACGAATGATGAAGTGGAAAAGATGGTTCAGCCTTACTTAGTAAAATCAAGAAACCTACAATATTATAGAAATGGAGAGCAGCTTGTTGCAGGAAACGTATACAAACTAATGGATTTAGCTAAAGGTGAATTCGTTGCTTTCTTAAATGATGATGACTTATTCGATGAACATAAAGTCCAAAAAATGGTTGCTGTACTATATGATGATTCTAGCATTACTCTTGTTACTTCATATAGAAAAATGATTGATGAAAATGGTGAAATAATTAAAGATTCAGATAATAACAGGCAACTATTTGACAAAGATATTTTAATAGATGGCAAAGAGTTAGGGACGTATCTATTAATGGCAACTTTTAATGGAATCGGTGAGCCTAGTACTGCTATGTTCAGAAAATCATCATTAACAGAAAAATTCGGATTGTTGAACGGGTTTCAATATAGTAGCATTAACGACTTAGCGTCGTGGATGTTATTGATGTCAAAAGGAAATGTTTATTATTTTGCTGAACCATTGTCTTTTACAAGAATACATGCTTCTCAAAATCAACTGAAGCCTGAGTACATTTCTTTGGGAATTAAAGAGTGGTTTCTGATTATTCAAGACTCCAGACAATTCGGTTTTCTAAATATGGAAGATGATTTCAAAACAGCCTTAAGGCAATATTTGGCTTTAGCCGATGGTTGCACTAAGAGAACTATTTCTCTAAACGGGGAGAGATTTTTAGAAGAAATAGGCGCAGAGCGATTTATAGAAGAAGCAAAAAGTATTTTGCAAAATCATGTGGATCAATTTAAGTGCGGTTATTGCAATCATGGGTTTAACGAGTTTAAGCCATATCCAGATAAATTTGATTTCCCGGGTCATCTTTTTGAAATGGATAATAAGTACGGCTACTTTTGTCCAAATTGTGGATCAATGGATAGGGAGCGTTTGTACAAGTTATTTATTGAAACAGAGACTGATTTATTATGTGCAAATAAAGAAGTACTTCATATTGCACCTGAGAAAAACTTTAGGAATCTATTGCTGAATAATAAGAAGCTAGATTATGTTTGCGGAGATTTATATCCTCAAGACAGATTAACTAAGAGAATAGATATTACAGATATTAAGTATCCTGAGAATACTTTTGATGTAGTTTTATGCAGCCATGTTTTAGAGCACGTTCCGGATGATCGGTTAGCGATGAAAGAGTTTTATCGAGTGCTAAAACCAGGTGGCTGGGGTATTATGCAAGTGCCAATCTGCATTAGCATTGATGAGACTTACGAAGATTTTTCAATAACAACTCCTGAAGGAAGAAAAAAAGCTTTTGGTCAAGATGATCATGTGAGGATTTATGAAAAAAACGACTACATTCGCAGACTAGTTGAAACAGGATTTGAAGTTGAATTGTATAATTTTGCTGAGAAATATGGGGAAAAGGAAGCAAGTAAATATGGTTTTTCTAAAACAGATAATCTTTATTTAGTACACAAAAAATAATAGCAATAATAGAAAAGGTTGGGTCTAAATATGATAAATGTTACAAAATCGTTCCTTCCTGATAGAGAGAAATTCAAGTCCTATGTGGATAAAATTTTTGATTCTGGTTGGCTAACAAATAATGGTGAGAATTGCATCGAATTAGAGAAAAGATTAAAGGAATATTTAGGAGTTGAAAATCTCTTATTGGTTTCTAATGGGACTCTTGCGCTTCAAATAGCATATAAAGTGTTAGGCTTAACAGGTGAAGTAATAACAACCCCTTTTTCTTTCGTTGCGACAACAAGTTCACTTGTTTGGGAAGGACTTCAACCGACCTTTGTTGATATTGATAAAGATTATTTAACTATTGATTCAGCCAAAATTGAAGAGGCAATAACGCCTAGAACCAGTGCGATTGTGGCTACTCATGTGTATGGCAATGCATGCGAGATTGACCTAATCGACAAGATTGCAAAAAAACATAAATTAAAAGTTATCTATGATGCAGCACATGCATTTGGTACGAAGTATAAGGACTCTAGTATTTTGAACTTTGGAGATGCCTCAGTTATAAGTTTTCATAGTACAAAGATTTTTCATACAGTCGAAGGTGGCGCAATTGTTTTTAAAGATCCTGAAATGCTCAAAAAAGCAAGAAGAGCAATTAATTTCGGTATAGTTTCTCAGACTGAGATTCAAGATCTTGGAATCAATTCGAAGTTAAATGAATTTCAAGCAGCCATGGGGCTTTGTGTTCTGGACGAAATCGATGGAGTTATCTCTAGAAGGGGCGAGAGATACGAATATTACATGGAATATTTAAACAACGTTGAAAATGTCGGATTTCCAAAAGGTAATTCCTTTTCGACGAATAACTTCAGCCACTTTCCAGTTCTTTTTGAAAGTGAAGAGGTATTACTTAGGGTAGTTAAAAAGCTAAACGAAAACGATATTTATCCGAGAAGATATTTTTATCCGTCATTAGAGACGCTTCCTTATTTATCAAAGAGACAAGTCATGATTGTTTCAAGTGATGTGTCGAAACGTATTTTATGTTTACCTCTATATGATAGCTTAGAGAGAGAAATACAACACAAAATTCTTGAAATAATAAAAGAAAATGTAGCAATTTCTGGGTCTTTTATTTGAGTGCTTTGCAAACTAGAGCATATAACTAAAATATCAATTTTTACTTTTTTTTCTTGCTTAGGAGGAGTTTATGATGAAAAAAACAGCAATAATGCAACCGTACTTTTTCCCTTACATTGGTTATTGGCAACTAATTGATGCTGTTGACGAATTTCTGATTTACGATGATGTGAATTATATAAAAGGGGGATGGATTAATAGAAACAATATTTTATTAAATTCCCAAAAACATTTGATTACGTTGCCTCTGGATGGGTCCTCGTCTTTTTTACACATAAATCAGATAAGAACACTCGGTAATAAAAAGAACAACGAAAAGATATTTAAAACAATCGAACAGGCATACAAAAAAGCCCCTTATTTTAATGATATCGCTCCAATTATCCAAGAAACAATATTTCATCCGTCTGATAAAATAACAGATGTTATTTTCTATTCAATACGACGTATATCAGAATATCTTGGCATCAATACAAAATTTATTTTGTCTTCTTCTTTGGAAAAAAATGAAGTATTAAAGGGACAGGACAAAGTAATTCACATCTGTAAATTATTAAATACATCACAGTATATTAATGCAATTGGAGGGCTTGATTTATACGATAAAAACGCATTTTCTCAAGAAGGTATTTCCTTGTGTTTTTTAAAAACAAATGACATAAAATACAAACAATTTGAAAATGAATTTGTACCTGGTTGTTCCATTATTGATGTGTTAATGTTTAACGATGCAAAAAAAATTCAGGGCTTTTTAAAAGACTATACATTGATTTAGGAGGTAGTTATGTGGAAACGAAAAGGATTAATCCATTCTTGTAATATATACGAAACAGGATACGCACAAGATGCCTTTATTGATGTTATTAATGATAGCATTTGGCGCATTTATTACTCAACAAGAACTAAAGATTCAATAAGCTACCCATATTACATTGATGTTGAAGCAGGAAATCCGATGAAAAAAATCAAAATGAGCGATACTCCGTTACTATGCCCCGGAGCTCCAGGAACATTCGACGAAACGGGTATAACACCAACATCAATTGTGACTATAGATGAAAATAGAAAATATCTTTACTACTGCGGTTGGAACAGAAGATCATTAACTCCATACGCTTTAAGCATCGGTTGTGTAGAAGTATTAAACAATAATGAATATAGAAAAATATCGGATGGTCCTATAATGGATCGTTCAATATACAATCCGATAGCAGTTTCTGCTCCCTGTGTCATTCGTGATGGTAACGTGTTTCGTATGTGGTACATTTCTTTTTTGAGTTGGGATAAATTTAACGAAAAACTAGAACCAACCTATGTGGTAAAACACGCCACTTCAGAAGATGGAATTGACTGGAAATGCGATTCTCATATTTGCATAAAATCAGATTATTATGGAGAAGCAATAGGCAGACCATGGGTTATTAAAGATGAAGGTATTTATAAAATGTGGATTTCTACTCGTGGGATTGAAAATTACAGGACTAAATCAGGTCAGCATTATATGATTGAATATGCTGAGTCAAATGATGGTATAAATTGGAAACGTAGACGGGATAAGTTTTCTTTTCCAACTTCAGAAAATGGATGGGATAGTGAAATGCTTGAATATGCTTCCGTTACAAAGTATAACAATAAATATTATATGCTTTACAACGGAAATGACTTTGGAAAAACAGGATTTGGTTATGCTGAATCAGAGTAGAGGGTGAATTATGAAAGTTTCTGATTATATCGTTGAATTATTGAGTAAAGTTGATGTAAATACAATTTTCGGTTATATAGGTGGTTATAATCAAGATATCGTAGATTCGATATATGCGAATGAAAAAACCAACTTTGTTCTAAATTATCATGAGCAAGCATCGTCCTTTGCCGCAAACGGATATGCAACAGTAAAAGAAAAATTGTCCGTCGCAACATCATCTGGAGCCCCTAGTTCTTGTAACCTTGTGGCGGGGATTGCAAACGCCTATTTCGATTCTGTTCCTTGCTTGTTCTTAGTAGGTAGTTGCCATTCAAAAGCGGTTAGAGAATCAAAAAATATAAGGCAAAATACATTTGAAGAGATTGATATGGTTTCTTTGGTGGGTGATATCACAAAGTATGCAGTCAAAATAAATAACCCTACAGATATTAAGTACTATTTGGAGAAAGCTTTCTATATTGCAAATGAAGGTCGAAAAGGCCCCGTCTTGATTGATATTCCATACGATGTGTCTAGGAGTGACATAGATATAAAAAACTTAAAAACCTTTGTCCCAGAAACCAGTAGTGAATATGATGAAATTGATTTTACGAAAGTAAGAGAACTTCTCCAAAATGCAAAAAGACCTTTGTTATTACTAGGAGGCGGTGCAAGAAGTAAAGAGAGTAGAAAGTTTATCGAAAGCTTACTTGAAAAAATCGATATCCCAGCAGTATCCTCTTTATGTGGATTGGATACTTTGGCACATAATCATAAGTGCTATGTAGGGTTTATCGGCCATTATGGCAACAGGTACGCAAATCTAGCCCTTTCAAATTGCGACTGCTTGATAGTCTTAGGCTCAAGGCTAGATGAAAGGCAATTGGGTGGATATTACACAAAATTCGACACAGAAATGAAGGTCATCAGGGTAGATATTGATAAAGTTGAGCTTGGAAGAAAAATACCTGAAACATTAAGCTATTATTCAAGTGTGGAAAATTTTCTTGAAAAACTGATACAAGAAAGTTTTGAAGGTTGTAATTATTCAAAATGGCTTGAGGTAATTTCTACTTGGAAGGGCAGATATCCTTCTTATGATTTGTCTAAAACTGAAGTAGATGCTAATAATTTTTTACATGTCATTTCAGATTATCTACCTGAAAATGCAATAATTTGCTCAGATGTTGGCCAGAACCAAATGTGTACTGCGCAAACACTCAAGTTGGACTACAAGAGAAAACTTCTGAACTCTTCAGGCTATGGTTCAATGGGATATTCATTGCCTGCGGCAATTGGAGCGTCCTATGCCAGTGATAAAAAAAACTGTGTGCTCTCAATAAACGGTGATGGTGGCATTCAAATGAACATACAAGAGTTAGAAACTCTTAAGAGGGATCAATTGCCCGTTAATGTAATTATTCTGAACAACAGCTGTCTTGGCATGATAAGAAAGTTGCAAGAAAATATGTATGAAAAACGTTATAATGCGTCAGTGAATGGATATAGTGTTCCAAAATTCTCTGCTATTGCAAAGGCTTACGGTATTAATTATTTACTGATTGACTCTGTAGAAAAATATGAACTCTTAAGGGATTTTATCAGTGATAAAAATCCCACGATAACTGAAGTTATTTTACCGCAAAACATGAACAATATTCCTGAACCAGGGCCTAGCATTGAAAAGCAAGTTCCGATTTTATCTGAAGAAGAATTTGCTCTTGTGAAAAAGGAGTGTAATTTTTAATGAAAATGGAAAAAACAATCCTGGTTTCCGGAGCATCTGGCATCGTAGGATATGGGATTTTAAAGTCATTAAGGCAAAGTAAAGAGAAATATAGATTAATTGGTACCACAATTTATGAAGACTCTGCAGCCCAAGGCTTTTGCGATGTTTTTGAAAAAGCACCAATAACAAGCGATAAAAGCTACATTCCTTGGCTTATAGACATCATAAAAAAACATAACGTCGATATGATCATTCCTTCAATTGAAATTGATATGTTTGCATGGAATGAACAACGAAAAGTGCTGGAGGAAACTGGATGCTTTGTCATGCTGAATAATTCGAGTTTAATTAATCTGTGTGCTGATAAGTGGCTGTTTTTTCAAGAGTTAGAAAAGTACAATTCAAAATATCAAATCCCGACTTCATTAGATCCTGATCAAAAAGAACTAAGTTTTCCTCTAATTTTAAAACCTAGACGCGGGTTCGCTTCGCAAGGAATTGTTATCGCAAAAGACAAAGAAAAATACGAGCTTCATAGATCTGAAATCGGAAAAAAACTAATGGTTCAACCGCTAATTGGAAACTCTGATGAAGAGTATACTATCTCTGCCTTTTTCGACAACGATAGCAAATTATGTTGTTATATGCCTTTGAAAAGGAAACTATCCAAGGAAGGCTTTACGGAAACTGCTCAAACCGTTGAAATAGAGGGTATTGAGGAAGCGATTTTAGAGCTTGCAGAAATTTTTAAACCAATCGGCCCGACAAATTTTCAGTTCAGAAAAGATAAAAATGATCTAAAACTACTTGAGATAAACCCTAGAATTTCCTCTGCAACTTCAATTCGAACAGCTTTTGGATATAATGAAAGCGTTATGGCAGTAGAATACTTTTTAGAAGGCAAAAAAATAACGCAGCCTATTTTAAAAACAGGCTGTGCTGTAAGGTACACGGAGGACATGATTTATTATGATAGCTCTAATATCTGATATTCACGGAAACTATACAGCACTAAAAGAAGTGTTGAGAGAAATTGATAAAATGGGTATTAAAGAAATTTATTGTCTTGGTGATGTGGTTGGCTATTATACTGAAATAAATGAATGTTGCGAAGAACTAAGAAAAAGGAACATAAAGACTGTAATGGGCAACCATGATTGGTATATGGCTGCAAAAAGCCTTTGTCCACGCTCAAGCAGTGTAAATGATTGCTTAAAATATCAAAGGCAAATCATAACAGAGGAAAACTACAACTGGTTAAAGAACTTGCCTCATTATTTAAATGTTGGTGAACTATTCATTCTTCATGGTGGGTGGACAAATCCTTTGGATGAGTATTTGGAGCCAAATGAAGAGTATTTTAACAGAATTGAAGGCAAGTACTTTGCGTCAGGACATAGCCATGTTCAAACTCTGAAATTATTAGGGAATAAAACATATTGTAATCCGGGATCGGTAGGCCAACCTAGAGATAATAATCCTAAAGCAGCCTTTGCAACATTTGATGGGTCTGAGTTTGAACTATTTAGAGTAGAGTATGATGTATATAGAGTTGGAGAGTTGATGGAAAAGGCAGGGTTTTCTGGCTACTATTATGGGTGTCTGAGAACAGGAGCCAAAAACTTAACTTGGTAAGTATCGGTTGTTCTGGTAATAGACATGCTATTTAAAGGTTATCCTTTTTGTGGTATTATTTAATTTTGAATTTAAGAAAAAATAGAAAGAAAAATCCTGATTACTTTTCTAATTTTCTAATGATGTATAAGAGCGAGCTTAGGCTCGTTCTTAACGGGTACTCACGCTTATGACTGAGAGTTTTTTAGAAAGCATCATAAAATTCAACAGGAATGGAGTCCCTATTAACGACGATTTCAAAACAATTTATATTGCAAAAATATTCTGACCAAAAAAATCTCAAAAGACCAATATTTGACCAATAATCGAGTACAAATCGTGAAAGAGTAAGTAAGAGTGAGAAATACAAGAATCCCGATTATACAAGGGCTTGTAACGATGAGTATGCATTTGATACATGGTCAAAAAAGTTTCCGACGATGAAGACATTAGATAAATAAAGTCAGTAGAATCAAGGGTTTCAGCCATTTCGAGTCGCCAGTTTACATCTGAGTAATCCGGAACATTTTACACCACCTGTCCGGGTTTTGGAAACCGGTGTTCCGGAAAAAAGGAAACCGCGATTCCGGTAGTGGAAACCAAAGATATTTTCTCTTTATAATGTATCTATGCACCA
>JBASOB010000531.1:0-11775 GCA_049657865.1 Mobilitalea sp. | reverse complement strand
TACCGGTCGTAATTTAAAATGCAACAACTTCTTTTTTACTGATATCGAAGGATTTCAGGGTCTGATGAATTTACTGCAAACCTGTTCCAGCGATCATCAAAATGTCTCCTTCGAACTCCCAACAGACCAGTTCATAACACCTCTCTTACCCGAATGGTCCATGGGCGCCAGTAAATGCGAAAAAATATTTCGAGGAATGGTAAGAGTCATAAACGTCGAACAAGTCTTAAAAATGACAAAATATAAAGGAGATGGATCTATCACCATCCAAGTAACCGATACCCAAATCCCCCAAAACAATCATACCTTCCTTGTCAATTTCAAAGACAGTGCCGCACTAGAAGTATCCATCACAGAACACCCCGCCGATATATCCCTAGGCATCTCCGATTTCTCCCGCCTAATCGTCGGAACCTGTGACCCTTCTTCTATAGAGTTCATGGAATCAGTCCAAGTAAACACAACCTTAGATAAAATTTCAAAAGTATTCTATAAAAAACCAAATCATATAACAGAAAATTTCTAGTGCCCTACCAAACATGCCTTTCTCTCTGCTTGCAAACTTTGAACTGCATTCACAAAGACGTGTGCGAGGATGCTTTTTCTTCACCCTACCTTCAGCCAACTATCTCCTATAGAGAAAAAGATATCATGGTAAACAAAAATATTGTGAAATTTGTTATAACTTCAAGGTAGTCCCAAACCTACAGAAATCAAATAAATTTCAGAGCAACTGTTATACCTTCAAGGTATTGCTTTAACTACCAAGATTAAACAAAACTTCAGAGCATCTGTTATACCTTCAAGGTATTGCTTAAACTACCAAGATTAAACAAAACTTCAGAGCATCTGTTATACCTTCAAGGCATTGCTTAAACTACCAAGATTAAACAAAACTTCAGAGCATCTGTTATACCTTCAAGGCATTGCTTAAACTACCAAGATTAAACAAAATTTCAGAGCATCTGTTATACCTTCAAGGTATTGGGATCACAAAAGTATATTAAATACAAATTCAGAATATTTGCAGATGTAAATCGTAAAGTTCGGGATACAGGTGGTGGGCAAAATATTTATTAGCAGGAATCCGAATGTCACTTAAGCCGCAGGAAATGCGCCAAATCTTAAAATGGGACTTGTCTAAGTTGTCCCATTTCAAGATTGTCCTAAGCATTTGCTGCAGCTTTAGAGACATCGGATTCCCGCGCCTAAATATTCTGGCCATTACCTGTACCCCGAACTTTACTTCACTACCCATATCTTTCTGCATTTGAACTTTCTAGCCTTTGAACTTCCCTGCTCTTGAACTTCATAACTCCAGAAAACAAAAATCCCGCCAAAGGTTGAATTGCACCCCTGTCAATCAGACAGGTGCAATACAACCCTTGCGGGATTTTTTAGAACTTAATTACTTGAACTTAATTACTTGAACTTATTCCCCTTTAGCAGCAAGAAAAGCTTCGAGCTGTGTATTTGCTTCAGCCACAACCTTATCAATTCCATTATCCTTTAATTTCTGAATATATTCCGGTAACTTCTCAACTGGATCAATTGTACCAGTATTAAGTGCAAGCGCATACTCAGCAGCAGCATTCGATAAAGCACCCATTTCATTCGTAACAACTGCAGAATTGAAAGACCATCCTAAGATTGGAATTTCGCCTGCGCTGCCATAATAAGCTTTAAACTTATCCCAAAAATCCGTATCTTGACCAGCCTGTGGAGGTAAAAGAGTAACATTACCCATACCATTGGTCCAAGGAGTATAATCAGCACGTTTATCCGTAAATACAGCTTCTCCGTCCACCATATTGTAATGAACATCTTCAACGCCGTAGTTAAGTAAAGTCATAAGATATGGATCCGTATTTAATAAATTAAGGAACATCATAGCTCGTTCTGGATTCTTAGAAGCAGTAGAAATAGCCATCATAGCACCTTGAGATGAGGTAGTATCAACATAAGCAGGTGTACATGGAACCATGGCAACTTCAAATCCACGCTCTGTAGAAGCCTGTGTTTCATAACCAAGAGCATAACTCTGTGTTCCAATCAGATATTCACCAGTAAGCTGTTTTGCAGCACGGGTATCATTAGCCTGACTTGGATTACCCATAGCAGGATCAATGTAACCATTTAAGAAATATTCACGGGTTGCTTCTACATATTTCTTGTATTCAGGAGTCTCAAACTTACTTAAAATCTTATTTCCATATGATCCTTCTAAGGAAGTATCAGTAGGATTAATGTAATAAGAAAGAAGATTGTTGGTACCAGAATCTCCTGCAACAATAATCGAATTATTAACCATTCTCTCGCATACAGCACCTTCGATTAACAGCGGATAGAAATCATCGCCTTCACCAGCTTTAACTTTTGCAAGAATTTCACTAAAACCATAGTAATCGGTGTTTTTAATATCATCTACGGTATATCCGTATTTTTCAAGCAATGGAACATTGATATCCCAGCAGTTCTGTGTTGCAATATCTTTGTAACCAGGTACTGCATATACGCCATAACCATCAGAACCTTCAATGGTAGCACCTGTCGTTAAAACTGCAGGAAGCGTTGTCCATAGATCAGAAGCATATTTTTCAATCAGGTTGTTGTCTGGATTGTCCATTCTTACCCATGCACCATTTCTTGCAAATGCATTGTATTCATCAGCACTCCAAGAGCAGGTAAAATAGATATCAACATCGTCTCCACCGTTGATTGCAAGTACGGAGTTAGCATCAAAATCACCCCAGGTACCCCAGATTGGTTCAATCGTAACGTTAAGTTTTTCTTTCAGGTATTCATTTGCTTTTGCTAAAACCTCTGTATCATCCGTGACATTGCTGCCATGAAGATACCATTTTAAAGTTACAGCCTCAGAAATGTCAACCCCGGTATCCGCTGCTGGTGCTTCGGTAGCCTCTGCTACTTCAGTCGTATCTGCTACAGCGGCATCTGTTGTTGTATCAGCTGCATCTTCCGTAGTTTTTCCACAGCCGGTAAACATCATAATTACCATTGCGAGAGATAAGATAATCGATAGTACTTTTTTCATAAATAATCCTCCTTGTATAATTTTATTATTATAAGCGGCGACGTTATGCCACCTTTCTTATCCTTTTACAGATCCGATGGTAAGACCGGAAATGATGTATCTTTGGAAAAATGGATAGGCACAGGCAATCGGTATTACTATTAATACTACCAAAGCCATACGCAGACTTTCTTTTGGAAGAGAACTCATAATGTTAGCTGCTTCCACTCCGATCATAGAACTATTTTTCACTAAGAAATCCACCTGATTCTGCATTTTCATCAGTAAATACTGCAGTGGATAAAGCTGTGCCTCGCGGACATAAAGCATTGCAATAAACCATTCGTTCCAATAAGCAAGCGCGCTGAGAAGAGCAACTGTTGCAATCCCCGGTTTTGAAATCGGTACGATAATTTTAAATAAAGTATTGTATTCTCCGCTCCCATCGATTGCGGCGGCTTCAATTAATTCTGTTGGTACCGCACTTTGAAAGAAGGTGCGCATAATAATGATATTAAATGGATTAACAAGCATCGGTACGATCAATGCGGCATAACTATCACTTAAATTCAACATGTTTTTGCATACCATATAAGTCGGTGCTAAACCACCGCCAAACATCATTGTAAAGAATGCAAAAAAAGTGAAAAATTTACGGTACTTAAAATCTGTCCGGAACAATGCATAGGAATATAATATGCATACCAAAACGCTGATTAACGTACCAACGATGGTGATAAAGAAACTGTTAAAATAGGAACGCCAGAGTTGGTCCCCAAGTTCGATTACATATCGGTAAGCATCTAGGGATAATTCGATTGGTGTAAAAGAAAAACCAATCTGCCTGATACTTTCTTCCGATGTAAAGGATATAATTGCTACAAATATAAAGGGAACCACACAGATCACACAAAATATGCTGATAATTATATTGATGATTACCTCAGCCGGGATACTAACTTTATTGAGGCGGGAATGTGTTTTTCCAGTTTTTTTAATGTCATTTTTCTTACTCATCTTTCTTTCTCCTTCCCGCTAAAACAAGCTGCTGTCTTCATCAATTTTACGAACTACTGTGTTAGCGAACATCAGGCAGACAAAGCCTACCAGATTCTGTATCAATCCTGCCGCAGTACTCATTCCAACATTATTGGAATTCATCAGTGCTCGATATACATAAGTATCAATAACCTGTGTCGCTGGAAATAGAGGACCCGAGTTCATTGGCACATTCCAGAACAGACCAAAGTCAGCATTGAAAATCTTACCTACATTCATAATGAATAGTATTGCAATCATCGTTTTTAAGTGAGGCAGTGTCACAAAGAGAATTTGCTGCCATTTATTAGCCCCGTCGATACTGGCTGCTTCATATTGCGAAGCATCAATTCCGGTAATTGCAGCTAAGTAAAGAATCGTGGAATATCCAATATTCTTCCAAAGGTTAGAGATTGTTAAGATAACCGGCCATGGTTTCGTATCATTGTACCAGTTGGTGACCTCTACTCCCCAGCTCTCCTGCAGGTGCACTAAAAGTCCACGAGTCGGATCAAGAAATGCTAAAACGAAATAACTAGCAACTACCCAGCTTAAAAAATAAGGAAAGAACATCAGTGTCTGATATGATTTTGCTACAAACTTATTCGTAATTTCATTCAGCATGATTGCAAATGATACTGCAATCACGAGCCCAAGAACAATCCACAAAGCATTGTACCCAATCGTATTTCGTATCATAACCCAGGCATCGGAGGTCGAGAAGATAAAAGTAAAATTCTTAAGTCCCACCCAGTCACTATGTATTACGTTGTTAATAAGTGATGGGGCTTTGGTATAAATTTTATAATCCTTAAAGGCAATCGTAATGCCAAACATCGGCAGGTAACGCAGAAGAATGAGCCATATTGCTCCCGGTGCCACCATACTGAGTAAAATCAATGTCTTTTTCCATTTAGCAAATCCGCGAGAAGCAGGCTTTATTCCAGCCAAAGATTTGGGCATAATATAAGTTCCTCCCTTTTTACATACGATGAGTGGTATACACAATGTCCAAAATACTTCACTCAACGTTCACTTTTTTGTGTATGTTTATACTAAATATATTACACATTAATTCTTTGATAGTCACGGCACCAAGTTGTTGTTTTTTGCATACAATTGTCTTCTTTGGATAATATTGGTTTTCATGATCATATATGTACTGATTCCTATGACTTGTTGCATGTAGATGAGAGTGAATCTATTAACAAACTCAAAAAAAAGATAAAAAAAGAAAATGTACCCTGACAGTAGAGACTTATATATTTAGTCTCACCTTTTTAGGGTACATTTCCTTTTTGAGTATTCTTTCTTTTTTGAGTACTTATTATTTTGAGTACTTTTATTTTTGAGTACTTTTTCTTTTGAGTACTTTTTCTTTTGAGTACTCTTTCTTTTAGTATTTTTCTTTTTGGATTCAGTCCTTAAATACTCTTGTTATAAGACAAAATAATAGGAATTCAACAGATATGTTTCCTGATACTTAACAGTCAGCTTCCATAATATATTTTTAACCGTCTGATACGGGATTTCCCCGCACGTAAAGGCATCAAGCTTCTTCCACAAATTAGTTTTTTCTTTCTCGCTTGCCTTAAATTTAAAATATCCCCACACATGCTGCACTGCATTGACTTGGTATCCGGTATTACTATCTTTCTGTAATGCATCCTCTACCAAATTGTAAAATTCAGCTGCTGGGTATTCCTTTTTATCACGGAGCAATTGCCTGATTTTATTATAATCCTCTGGAGATTTCTCTAAAATCTTATATTTATATTTGCTCCATTCCAGTTCTAGAGCAGATATCTTCTTATCGCATGCTGTGGCATTAATACATTTGACTGCCGAAAGATTTTTGTCCTTAACTTCCAGCATAATATCGATATTATTACCCTTCACATCATGAAAGAACTCCATAAACTCATTAATTCTGATAAATTCTGAATGAGCTCCTTTATGTTTCTCTAAGTTCTGCTGAGAATAATGAATCTTTTGGCGACCGTCTTTCTCTTTCCAAGTGTGGCTGGATTCTATAATCCAGTAGGAGTCACTCGTAACGATGTCTTTGGGATTGACTGCATTATGAAGGTTATCATAGATGACAGGAATCTCAGCTTTCTCACTGATTGCCAGTACATCTGCAATATTATAGGATTTATCATCGTTTTCTATCACAAGCCGAGCTTTGATGGAGCCGCTTAATTTTTGATAATTCTCTATAAACCTCAGCGTTGCTTTCTCCTTCTCCTGATAGACACCTCCGATATGCAAGATGATTTTACATTCCGAACCTACTCCTAAGCTATCTAAGAATTGTGTATGATATTGCAGGTCAGCTATTGCCCTCGAAACAACTGCTTCATCCGGAGAATTAAGAACCGTATATTGGCCAGGATGCATGGAAACGCGCATCTGACTATCTATTATTTTTCTCCCGATGTCTTTCAGCTGATGATCAAACAAATCCCACCAAGGCATTGTATTTACTGTATTTGAAGCAAATGGAATGATGTCGGAACTAATTCGAAAAAGCTTAATATCATTCTGTATATTATAATCAATAATGCGGTCGAGCGAATTAAGATTATACTGAATCAGTTCGGTCAGCTTCTCTTCGCTTGCATTACGCATTACGCAGGATCTTTGGTCCGTATTTGGTACTCCGACGGTAAGGCATGCATATCCTATACTCATGAATTTCCTCCTTTCAGAAATTATAGTAATAGGAATAACTTAAATTTCTGACAGAACAATGTTCTCCTATTATTGCTAATACTCCAACATAATACTATTCTACGCTATTTCAATAACTAGAAGAACAAGGAACGAGCACCACTGTGCGAGTTTCATAGATCTTCTGTGTGAATCAGAATATCTTAATTCAGTGAATATCTTCTGATTCACGCTAATCGAGAATTCTTTCATCCTCTTCTTCTTCCTGTGCCGAGAGCAATTCCAGGAATTCCTTCTTCTCAAACTCCTGTACATAGATTCTATTCTTGTTGGGATTCGCAAAGACAAAGGATTTATCAACATTGTCGACATAGTTTTGAATCTTATCGTTCGTTGCACTGATAATCGCCTGGAAACCGAGCTTTCGTATCAGTCCGATACAGCTTCCAACCTTTTCTGCATCCATTTTGGAGAATGCCTCATCTAAAACTACCAATCTTGGAGTAGGTCGTCTATGAACATTCGATTTCTGATTGATCCGGTAAACCTGTGCAAAACTTGCAAGCAGTGCAACATATAATGGGTTTTGTCCTTCTCCACCGGAATTCTTCGAAAGCATCTTACTCAAACGCATCGGTGACATCCCCTCTACCAATTGTTCCATGTCAAAAGAAAGATAGGTTCTGTAATCTGCATATTTCTCCATGTTTACTCTTGCTTCTTCCAATGTTTTTATATCACAATTCTCTGGAGGCATGAATAATTCAATCAATTCATTAATTAAATCACTATGATCCTTCTCATGCTGCATCGTAAATAGATCCATCTGATTAATTGCAGTACCCGTCAACTGATGAGGATTAATCTCCAGATTTTCATCCATGAACATGTCAAAGAATTTACCATCTTCTCCCCTGTTTTTTGTGATAATGAACTTATATTTATCTTTACCGAAATCTAAATTGGAGAGAATTTTGTTCAAATCCTCTTTCTGCTGCATTACCTCTTTAATGGCATCACGAACCTTATATATAAAGTCCGTTTTAAAATGATGAATTGCCTGAACTGCCTGTTCGTTGGCCTTCTCTGTAAATTCATTCAGTTTATCGCTACTTAACACCGTAAGAAGCTGATCATATTCCTCATTCTCTTTACTCGTCAGCGAAAAACCTCGGTAGGCATAGGCATTGCGGTACTGTTCCCTGTGTTTTAACAGCTTTTCAAACTCGGTTGTTGTCTTCGTTTCACTCATTATTTTATTATTAATCCATTCCGTTCGAAGACTCTCAGGCTTTCGGTTCTCCTGCTCTTTGATCATCTTTTGAAAAATTGATTCTCTGGAAAGTTCCTCAGTAAATACTTTTTGTTTTTCTATCAATTCTTCACTTAGGCTCAGGATACTTTCAGAAAATTCCTTTATATCCTTTTCTTTATACCTAAGATCAACACTGGAGGTTTCTTTCTGAGAATTCTTAGAAGCAATCACCTTCTCTAAAAGAAGTTTTTTTGCTTTCCATTCGTCTATATTCATTTTCTTAAGCTCTTCGATTTTCCTTATGTAATCCTTCTTCTGCTCTTCTTTTTGCTTAATCTCTTTCATTTCTATCAGCTTATTCTCATAGAAATAAATATCATTTGACAAGGCTTCAAGAGAAAGCAATTCCTGTGTTTTAGATATCTGTTCCTGTAAGGGTTCTTCCTGAGATTTAAGTTCCTGGAAGTCGCTTTCAAGTTGACGAAGCCTCATATCAATAGCGCTTCGTCCAATATAAGCATAGTCAGTATAGTTTCTTGGATTAATATGCTGAATCTTATATCCTTGATATAGAATACAATCTTTCGTAATTCCACTCTTGTTCTCTCTTAGCTCCTCAATGGAAGAGCACTTTTTCACATTACCCATAAGATAATTCACATATGCCTTCGTATAATCAGTCGTGGTCTCTACTTCATTGGCGAGAGAATTTGCCTGGGCGTGTTTACCCTTCCCTTGAGTATTCTTGTGATCTTGGATACTGTGCTCATGATCTTGGAGACTGCTCTCTTGATCTTGGATACTGTGCTCTTGATCTTTTAGTATATACTCTTGATCCTTAAGAATCTTTTCTGTATCAATCACAGCTGCTTTGTAATATTTCTTTGCATCAAGTGAATTATAGATTTCTATTGCTTTCTTCGCATAACGAGGTGCAACCATAAGATTAAGCTTATTATTTCCCATATAACCTTCGACTGCATTTCTCCAAGCTTCCTCTTTAATCTCAATCGTATCTGCCAGTATGTCTACCAGAACCGGTTCCTCATAGATTTGTTCCAATTCTTTCGTAAGGATATCTTTCACTTCTAGTAAATAACCCGGATAAGCTTTTTGACCGTTATTCAACAGAATCATCTGTTTGGATACTTCCGTCAGTTTAATTTTCAATTCTTTGATTTTTGCAGTCAGCTCCTGTTTTTCGCTTTCCGCTTCTTGGTGAATTCCCGCAATTGCATACTGAATCTCCTCAATTTCGAGACGATCTGCCTTGTACTCTGCAAAATGCTGAATTCCAACGCAGATATTCGAATCTAAAAGATCTGTTTGTAACCAGTCCTTTAATCCCTCCGCTATTTTATCATAGGCTGCTTTACTCCTGCTTAATAGTTCTATCATCTGGTTGATGGAACCAAGCTCTGCTTCCAGATGCTCATACCCGCTGTTTTGAATAGAGAACACAACTTCATCTCTTTGCTTTTGTAACTCTGTGATTTCATTATCTAAATCGGCAATCGTTTTCTCTAGAACCTCGATATCCTCTTTATATTCTGTCTGCTGAATATTTATTTTATCCAGTTTTGTCTCCATCATCAGAATATCTAGTTTATCTAAATCATATTGATATTGTTTGATCTGGTCTGCTGCTCCTTGATAATTTGTATACTGTTCATGAATACTGCTTAGCAGCTTAATTTCTTGTTTCGTGTCTTCTAGTCTTCTCTTTAATCTGGTGTACTGTGCAATACTATCCTGCATATCCTCCATATGAATATCATTTTCCGTACAGATATAATTCTTAACGAAGTCCTCGAGCTTCATATCCATCTTAAAAGGAATCGCTTTCTTAAATAGTGCCGGGAAATGTTTCGGATGTAATCCACCAAAATAATTACTATATAGTTCATTACGGAATTTTTCATTTGTCCTGCAGAAGAAATATTCTTCCTTATTGTAATGCTCCTGCACATATTCTTTCATCTCATTGATTGAAAATACACGGTCACCCTCACGGTAACAATTAGATGCCATCTCCCCGCTGTGCCAGAAGAACATACGATTTACATCGTTGGTCGCTACATCCACATCAAATACAACTCCAAGGCTTTGACTCTTCTTTAGCTCTGTATCTCTAAACTCAAGACAAATTGTCGTGGAAAAGTTCTTATTCCTAAGGTAACTGATTTCGTTATTCTCCTGAACAACCTTCATTCCCCTAAGATATTCGAGCAGTGAACGGTCAGAATCTTCTTTGGCTGCTTTGTTAAAAAATCCGCGGCCATTCGAATCTGCATATAATACAATCTGAAGCGCATCCAGTACCGTAGACTTACCACTGCCGGAGTGCCCAGTAAAGAAATTGATTTCTTCATGAAAGTTCAATACTTTTTCATTAATATAATGCCAATTATTCAGACACATCTTCGTAAGTGCTTGATATCTGTTCATCGAAGGTCTCCTCCTCTTCCTCTTGGTACTGTAAGATAATTCCTTCCATCGCCTGCCCGTTCAGCATTAAATTGACGGTAGGATAGATGATGAATTTCGTATCTCCATCCAGTTCACTATTCTCATCGGTCACCTCAATCACCTGATATTTCTTTAACGCTGCAATTGTTTTCTTCACTTCGGTCAAAGAAATGGATTTGTTGTTCCATAAGCGGAAAAGCTGGATTTTATCATACACTTCATTTAAAGAAGTGTAAACATGGATAGAGCTAGAAGCCATATTCATCTGTTCATCAAAGATTAACTTGAGCAACAGAATAAATATCGTCGTCAGTCTGCTGAGTTTATCCCCCAGTAAATTCTGTGTGCGAATGTGCATGATGCCATACTGGCGATTTTCTATCATGTCAATCTCTGCAATTCCAAAGTATTCTTTGAGAAATTCCAGATGCCGTTCACAAGCCCGATAAAGTTTATTCGGAAGATATCTCTCTGTTTTCTTATCATATTTTCGTTCTAAAATATAGGTCTGATGGAATAATGTCTGAATTGCTTCTTTCAGATCATCCTTCTCTTCATCTAATAATTCGTCATAGTATGGGATCATTATGATATCCTTTCTGAGGAAACACTGTTTTTCCGAAAAATAATATCCGGATAAGTATACCTGTCATTTGATATGACGCCTCTCTCACCCGGAACGACATGAAAGGGGCTGGTTTTTCTTATGCTGTAATCATAGGCAAGAATGAGTAGCTCAAATTCTTCATCAGAACGAATCGTCTGTTCTGTCGTCTGGAATATCCCCTGATTCATCTGCCCAATTACATATTGCTCAATCTGTGTCTTGCTGTAACGGTTTTTATTACGATTAATACGAAGAATGTCTTCTTTGGATAAATCTTCTTCCGTATCTAGCTCTGCTTCCACAGTATCTTCAAATACCTTCCGTCTGCCTCTCTTCTTATATAAAGAGTCAGGGGAAATCAAGGTGGGATCATTCACCTGTATGGAGTCCATAACTTTGGAATATAACTCGTTATCTCGATCCCTTGACAACAAATTAAGTATCGTGACCACATTGCCCTGCAGGCTGTCATCACTGCTTAATAGATATTCCAATCGGCTTACGGTTGCGCGGATATATTTACTATGTTCTGTATCGATATGAGTAATGCGTTTCTCCATATTATGAATGCCTCGTTCTATCTCATCTATAATATCCAGAAATTCATTTTCAACATCCTCCTTTTTTTTACCCGTCGCTTCCATCTTGTTTTTTAAGAGATTAAGACGGTTATCATCCTCGCTGATAGTACGTAGGAGC
>JBASOB010000530.1:0-3390 GCA_049657865.1 Mobilitalea sp. | reverse complement strand
ATGTTAAAGTTATTTTCATTAAAATTAAAAACCATAGTGGTGACAACTCCGGCTTCTCCCTGATATTAATTGTATTATTCTAACCTTTATTCAACGCTACTAAAATCACTTGCTTTATTATCCTATTACTAAATTTATAAAACGAAATAAATTGGTAATACTTTCATAAGAGGTGATGTTATGGCTAGAAGAAGAAAAAAAGAATTTAACCATGTGGTATTTTTGCTTGTATTTTTATCAATAATATTAAGTATTCCAAAACATGTTTGGACAAATATATTTTTTGGTTCATTAGTTCTTATAGAATTAACTATTACCATAATATTATGTTATTTTTGGATTCAAAGATTTATTATAAAAGGTAAAGATATCTGTACAGAAATGAATATAATTGATGGTATGGAAGGTACTGATTTTGAAATTTATGTAAGGGATTTATATATTAAGCTTGGCTATAAAGCAAAAACAACACCTATTCACGATTTTGGAGCAGATGTTATAGCTACAAAAGATAATGTAAAATATTGTATACAAGCTAAACTGTTTATTGTAAGATAAAAATACAGAAAGTTGCAAAAGGTAAATGTAGAAAGTTGCAACTACAAAATACATAACATTGCAAAAAATCCATTGCAAGCATAGACCAAAAAATATATCCTTGAGATTGAGCAAAGATCAAGGAGGAAAGGAGAATGCTTACAATGGACAAGATACATGATATCAGATTTCGATTCTTTGTAAAAGGAGAAAATATTGCACAAATAGCAAAATCTATGCAATTAGATTGGAGGACTGTGCAAAAATATGTGGACAAGAAGGATTTCAATGAACCACAGACAAAAGCAGTATCAGAACAGGGGCTATGCCCGAAGTTAGAACCATTCAAGAACATAATAGATAAATGGCTCGAAGAGGACAAGCAGGCGCCGCGAAAACAACGGCATACAGCCAAAAGAGTATTTGACAGACTCAGGAAAGAAGTTGACGGATTTAACTGTTCATACAGGACAGTCGCATCGTATTATGCAGTAAAGCATAACGAGGTTTTTAGCGGAATAAAAGGAGGTTTCCTTCCTTTAGAACACAGTCCAGGGGAAGTACAAGTTGATTTTGGAGCAGCTGATTTTTATGAAAACGGCAGGTTAATATCCGGAAAATATCTTGAGGTGTCCTTCCCGTACAGCAATAAGGGTTACCTACAACTGTTTTACGGAGAAAATATGGAATGCCTACTCGAAGGACTTGAAGCAATATTTAGACATATTGGAGCAGTTCCCGACGAGGCATGGTTTGATAACACAAAGACTATTGTTATAAAGATAATTCGCGGTGGAGGGCGCGAATTAACAGAGAGGTTTAACCGTTTCAAAGAACACTATCGTTTTCAAGCTATATTTATGAATCCTGATGAGGGTCATGAAAAGGGTAACGTTGAAAACAAGGTAGGTTATTCCAGAAGAAATTTTCTTGTGCCGGTACCTCGGTTTCTTGTTCTTTCAGACTATAACCGTCAGCTTCTTGAAATGTGTGAAGAAGATGCGCATAGAGATCATTATCGATATAATGAGACTATAGAGCAAAGATTTACTGAGGACTTAAAGTATTGCCATTCACTACCTGAAATACAATTTGACTTAAGCGGCAGAGCGAGCCAAAAAACCAACGGGTGGGGGAAATTTTACCTGAATAACGGAATGCATGAATATTCTGTTTCACCGAAACATGCTAATATGATGGTAAATATTAAACTGACGTCATCACAGGTTATCATTATGGATGAAAACTACAAAGAAATTGTAAGACACAGCCGGCTTTACGGCAATATAAAGCAGCAGAGTATGGAATGGCTTCCATACCTCAAACAGCTTTCAATGCATCCAAGAGCATTGAAATATTCAGGCATATACGATATGATGCCGCCTACCATGAAAGAGTTTATTGAAAACTGTACAGGAACAGAAACGGGTAAAGTGCTTAAAATACTCGCAGAACTTACAGATAGAACAGGATTTACAACCGCACTTAATACAGTAAATCAAGCTCTATGTTATGGTGCTTCAGATGCAGACAGTCTAAAAAATCTTTATCGACGTATTTATTCTGATGTACCTGAACTGCCGCCAATGCCTCTTGATCCAGGAATACCCGATATAGGGCAAATGGGAACCAACCTTATTGCCTACGATACCCTTCTGAAGAAGGGAGGTTGTACAAATGCTTAATGAAGAAATCATAAGCTGCTGCAAGAAACTTAAACTCAGCCGAAATCTTGCTGACATGGCACAGCAAACAGAGGGAGCAACTAATCAGGAATATTTATATAAACTTTTGTCGTTAGAGCTTAAAAACCGTGAACAGAGTCGTGTATCCACGCTGATTAACACAGCAGGTTTCTATAGCATAAAGATGTTTGACTCATTCCGCTTTGATGAAGTTACTCTTCCCAGCGGACTTACACAGGAAAGCTTAAAATCTCTTGATTTTATCACAGAGAAGAAAAATATTATTATGTATGGAAGGACAGGAACCGGAAAAACCATGTTATCCACGGCCTTAGGTGTTGCTGCTTGCCAGAAGGGAATCCCTGTAAAGTTCTATCGTACCGCAACGTTAGTTAATCAGCTTTCAGAAGCAAAGAAAGCAGGAACATTGAGCCCGCTGATTAAAAAACTTAATAAGGCATCTGCGATAATTCTGGATGAATTTGGATATGTACCGTATGATCGTACCGGAGCTCAACTGCTTTTTGATTATCTTTCTGGAATACATGAGTGCAAATCCGTCATTCTAAATACAAATTTGGAATTTTCAAGATGGGTTAATGTTCTCTATGATGAACAAATGACTGCTGCACTTGTGGGACGTCTCATGCACCATTGTCATTTAATACTGTTCCCAGGCGAGAATAACCGCCTAAGAGAATCCAGCATCAATGGCATTTATGATTCAATATCATCAGACAGGAAGGAGGACAGGTAGCATGATCATAGACAAAAAAATTATCACAGGCTTTGAGCGCAATCGCAGAAAAGCTTTTTCAGATAACTTTAAAAAATATTTACTTGAAAAGTATTCTAAAGAGCCATTTCCATATGAATACAGTGAACAGGATCTTTATGCTCACATTGAAAAAGATATCCGTGCATATGATTCCGGAAAATTGAACATAACAATTAAAAATCATTCTGAAAAATGGCAGGAGGAACGTGAGTATCTTCAGTGTCTGTATATTGAAAAATGTAGAGAGTTAAATGATTTAAATGAATATGTAGAAAAACTGGAACATGTGCTTTTAGAACACGGTCTTGGGCACCACATAAAGGCAGAATACCAGCCTGAATTTTAAGGCGCATAGCGGCCAGTCAAATCGGCCGCCGCCCTGTAAGGCAT
>JBASOB010000529.1:0-5283 GCA_049657865.1 Mobilitalea sp. | reverse complement strand
ATGCTAGTCTACCGCAGATATGCCATACTTCATAGGGAAGTTTAAATCGTTCTGTATGAATAAAGGGCGCATTATCTACTTCTCTTAACAATTTATCAATCATAAGATTACCACTATATACTTCCTGTGCAGTAGTAATCGCTCTTGGGAGATCACTTACATAACAGATATCCCATTCAATTCCATACATCTCTACTTTTTTCTTAAATACTTTTGAAACTTCATATTTTTCTGACCACTCGCGAAATTCACCGGATGTCATCATCTTCTTATGTGAGCAGTTTACCTTAAAATGTCGTAGCAACCCAATACGCATAATTCTTCTCCCGTTTGTATGTCATAAATAAAATATGTTAAATGATCGATTACTATTAAATCATATCATCCCTACGTAATTAACAGATTACACTCTTCCTATTCATTCTACATACTTTCAAACTATATTTCAAGTAAAAGGTATGATAGATTGCCGGTATTTATTTACAGCACGAAATCTTACTTCTTAGAACCACACAGCACTATCCGACGTGAATGCATCCACAATTCCCCGAATTAAACAATATATGATACAAATGCATTGAATTGTTCACAAAAATTCTATATTCTGTCCATATTTTACTCATATGTTTCCTTTATACTAATAAACAAGAAAGTGATATTTTCACTCTCCTCCTCCCTACATAATAAATTTTGAATAGGATGTCACAAGGCTTTAGGCTTTGGGGCATCCTTTTTCGTTGTATTATTTTATAATTTTTTTGTAATTTTTACTTTTTCTTCATAAAGCTATCACAAAGTGAACACACTTATTCTATATAATTAGGTTCATAGATAGTGATAAAACACTTTCTACTCCCACCCTATTATACGCTATTGTTATACAGCTCCCCTGCTGTATAACATAAAAAAAACCCGTTCTATGAACGGGTTTTTTTTATGTCTTTTGTTTATTCTAATACTATTATTCACAATTGTTCAAATCAATGCTTTACTCCTACCAGCTGTCATCATTGACTTCCATATCGTCTTTGTTCTCTTCCGTCGTTTCTGATATTTTTGAGATTCGGACCTGTTGAATCATCTTATCCTTCGTCTCCAATATATCAAATTGGTAACCGGCATATCTTAAAGTTGCTTTCTCTCCGTCCCCAGGTATACGATCAAGCAGAGAAATCAACAAACCATTTAAAGTATCAAAATCATCATTCTCTAAAGATATATCCAGCAAATCATTCATTTCTTCTAAATTGAATGCGCCTTTTACCGTCACACTGTCCGCATCTTTTGAAATTACCATATCTTCTTCCACGTCATATTCATCTTGAATATTACCAACAATTTCTTCAAGAAAATCCTCGAGCGCAACTAATCCTGCTGTCTGCCCGTATTCATCAATTGCAATTGCCAGATGAATATTTTTCTCCTGCATATCATGAAATAAGATATTAATATTCTGAGTATCAGGAACGAAATATGCTTCTCTGGCTATTTCTTTTAATGACTTATTCTTTAATTCCTCTGATAAATATGCAATCGTAACATCCTTTAAATATAATATACCAACGATATTGTCGCGGTTATCTTCATATAAAGGATATCTTGAATATTTTTCCAAAAGCATAAAATGAAGCGCTTCTTCAATTGTCATTTCCGTACTCAGTGCAACAATCTTCTTTTTGGGTGTCATAATATCCTGTGCTTCTTTTTCATCAAGTTCAATGATATTTGACATCATTTCAAGCTCTCCAGCGTCGAATACACCCTGTTCATGGCCTTCATTCATCATAGAAATGATCTCTTCCTCTGTAACATTTTCTGACAGCTCCGAAGGATTAATTCCAAGGGTAAGAAGAATCAAATTTAGCACCTTCTCTGATATCCAGGATAATGGACGAAAGATAAAACTAAGGAAACGAAGGATGTCCACTAGCTTATATGCAATCATTCCTCCACGCCCTATTGCTAATTTTCTAGGCAGTGTCGATCCAAATAAAACTGTGATAAAACAAAGGATAATGCTTAATAAAATATAACAAATTGGTTTGACTATACTGATTTCTAAATTAATTCCACTCTTCTCGATTATACTCTCAATGCCTGGTAAAAAAAGTGAAAAGAAACTCATTCCTATGCACATAATGATAAAATAACGTAAAAAATCCAATACCATTAAGTATTTATTAGGTTTTACTATAACCTTAATCAGTTTTTGCGCACTTTTTTCACCACTGTCCGCTCTCTTCTTAACACTATTATTATTAATATGTATTAAGGCCGCTTTCATACTAGACACGAAAGCATTTAAAAGTATTAAAAGTAAAATAACTATCATTCCCGCTATGGGGTTACCGTCTTCCATTATTATATTTTTCTCCTTAAGATTTTTATGTGTTTATTTTCTTATCTTATTATATACTATTCTGTTGAATATTTTTATATTAATTAGGTTGTTCTGTTGTTTATTAATCTTAGTTCCAACTGCTTTGCTTATTCTATCTCAATTTATAAGGCTTTTTTATTGTTTCTAATCTTAGTTCCAACTACTTTGCTAAGAGTATCTATATCTTTATTTAACCTATTCTTCTCTATCTTCCTCATTATAAACCCTTGGAATTCTTTTTCCAACCGTACATACTAGTTCATAATTAAAGGAATGTGACCACTCCGCCAACTCCTCTGCAGAAATAAATGCATCCCTATCTCTACCAAGTAAAGTAACCGAGTCACCTTGCTGAACATCATCAATCTCCGTTACATCTACCATGAACTGATCCATACAGATTCTTCCGATAATCGGTGCATACTGCCCATGGATAATCACCTTTCCATTATTGGAAAGATTTCTGGAATAACCATCTGCATATCCAACCGGTATGGTAGCAACTCTGGTTTTCCGTTTTGTAACAAACGTTGCACCATAACTGATTCCAACTCCTTCTTCAACTTCTTTCACATAGATTACATGAGTTTTCAGTTCCATTGCCGGAATTAGTTCTATTTCTTCTTTTTTCACACATTCAGAAGGATAGAGACCATAAGTTACAATGCCACAACGTACCATATTGAAATAAGTATCGGGAAATTCTATAATTCCAGCACTATTTGCAAAGTGCTTGATTGGAATAAATATATTCTCCTTCTCTAACAATTTTATAAACTTTACATAACGCTGTAGTTGGTTTATCGCTGAGGTCTTATCTGTTTCATCAGCACGCGCAAAATGAGAAAATAATCCTTCTACTATAATGTTAGGAAGTTCAAGAATCCGTTTAATCTCCTTGACGCTTTCTATTGTATCAGAGAAGCCAATTCGACTCATTCCAGTATCTAATTTAATATGAATGATGGCAGTTTTTGACTGTCGCTTTGCTTCTTCACTTAGCGTCTTTGCCATCTCATATTGAAATACTGTCTGCGCCACCTCATATTTTACGACTAAATCATATTGCTCTTTCGGAGTATACCCAAGAATCAAAATCGGCTTGTCTATTCCGGCTTCCCTAAGTTCAACTGCTTCTTCAATGATAGCCACACCATAAGCATCTATCTTACCGCTGTCACCAATCGCCTGTGCTAGTGGTACTGCACCATGTCCATAAGCATCCGCTTTGATAATAACCATAAGTTTGGTATCGGAATTTAATTTTTTTCTAACTTCTAAAAGGTTATGTCTAATTGTATTTAAATTAACATTTGCCTGCACTCTGTAATATTTGCTTTTATTTTGCATATCGCATTTTTCCTTCATAATATAATTCTAGCCTTTCCTGAAGTGAATCCAGTAATCATGATTCACTTCGAATTGTAATCTTTCTTTCTATTATATATTAATCAATACTTTCTCAATTGAATTTATGATATCGCTTGCCATCATGGAATACCTTCCTTTTTCTTTTGCTGCTATGTCTCCCGCTAATCCATGTAGATAGACGCCAAGACAGGTCGCTTTATACGGTTCCATTCCCTGCGCTATCAAGGCTGCTATGATTCCTGTCAGTACATCCCCACTTCCTCCTGTGGCCATTCCATTATTCCCGGACACATTAATGTAGGTACTTTGCTGTTGTGTGACTATCGTTCTAGCATCCTTCATTGCCACTATCAACTTATTATTATAAGAACATTGCCTAGCAGTGTCAATGGCATTGTTTACAATTTCATTGACCTCAACTCCAAGAAGCTTGGACAATTCTTTTAAATGCGGGGTTAAAATCATGTTATCTTTTAACAAGCCCGAAAGATACTTTATTCTTTCTTGACGGTCAACTCCTTGTTTATCTAATAGAAAGGATAACAAGGTAATTGCGTCTGCATCAAAGACCACCGGTACTTTTGCCTTTTCAATTACAGTGAGTAATAATTGTTCGGCAGTTTCAGACAATCCAAGTCCAGGTCCAATTACGACTACAGAAGCCCAGGCAATTATTTCATTTATTTTTTGTTGCTGCTGCAAATTATCCAGCCCTGTTTCATCATATGCTGCAAATAATGCCTCTGGTAAAGATGTTTGTAGAATCACTCTATTATCAGCAGCTGTTAATATCTTGACCAATCCTGCTCCGGTCCGGTATGCTGATTTTGCTGATAAATAAGCTGCTCCGCTCATGCCGCTGCTTCCTGCTATAATCAGGACTTTTCCAAAGCTCCCTTTATTGCTATAATTATTCCTTACTGGAATCTGTTGCAAATCTTCTTGTTCATAATAGAAGGTGTCACGCAAGGAATGTTTAGTTGCAATTTCGGGAAATCCAATGTCTACAACTGATATTTTACCAGTATAATCAGCTCCCGGATAGAGTAAAAGACCTTGCTTCTGATATCCGAAGGTAATTGTTTCATTTGCTTTGACGGCTGCATTCATTATCTTTCCATTGTCTGAGGAGATTCCTGATGGAATATCAACCGAATAAACAATATGGTTCTCAGCATTCAGTTTTTTGATAATTTCTTCCTGTTTACCAGTGACCTGTCTTGATAATCCTATTCCAAAAATTGCATCAATAATAATATTATATTTTGATATGTCATTATCTTCTTTTATTTGAATCCCCAAATTCTTTGCGATCTCAAATTGAGCCTTCATTTCTTTTGAGCATTTATTTTCATCTCCAATAAAAAGAATAGCAACAGAATAGCCCTGTAAATACAGAATTCTACCTGCTGCAATTCCATCTCCGCCATTATTACCTGGTCCACATAGTACTAAAATACGATCTGTCTTTAAAATCTTCTCTTTCATGACAACCGTAATCTCGTATGCTGCACGTTCCATTAGTACAGCTG
>JBASOB010000528.1:0-8334 GCA_049657865.1 Mobilitalea sp. | reverse complement strand
CTGATACTCAGGCAACTGATGATAGAAGTGCATATCCAGGTACCGTAGAGGCTAACTCTATTACCGTTAATATCACTTCAGAGCCACCAGAATTATGCTCCATCACAACAACAGATACCACATCTTTTACCGTTCTTCGTCATGTTATCGAGAACCTTGTAACATTAGACGCAAACGATAAGGTGCAGCCTGGTGTTGCAACTGACTGGAAAGTTAGTGATGATGGTTTGGTTTATACTTTCAATTTACGTAAAGATATGAAATGGTCCAATGGAGAGCCTGTAACAGCAGCAGATTTTATTTTTGGATGGACCTCTCTTTTAACACCATCTTTTGCAGCTGATTATGCATATTTCGGTTATATCTTCAAAAATGGACTTGCATACAATAGCGGTGAAGTTGGCGCTGATCAATTAGGTCTTAAAGCAATTGACGAATATACACTTGAAGTTACCCTTGAGAATCCTACTGCATACTTCCTTGATACTTTAGCATTCGGTGTATTTGCACCAATGAATGAAAAAGCATACAATGAATTTGGTACCGCTTATGGTACTGATGCAGATAAGATGGTATTTAATGGTGCCTTCACAATGACATCATGGGAACATGAGAATAAAATCGTACTTACAAAGAATCCTGATTACTATGATGCAGATAAAGTTGAACTTGAAACAATCAACATGGTTATGATTAACGATTCTAACTCAGCTCTTAACTCGTTTAAAGCTGGTGAAGTTGATGTTGTTGGTTTAACAGGAGATCAGGTTAAATTAATGGAAACAGAGAGCTTCCCAGTATACACATATGATGATGGTTCTTGCTTCTATTTAGAGTACAATATGACAGATACCTCTTTAGCTAATGCAAACCTTCGTAAAGCGATTACCTATGCGGTTGATAAACAAGCTTTCGTAGATAGTATTGTTAAGAATGATTCTAAAGCAGCTACTTCATTTACTGCTCCTGCAATCAATGGTTCTAAAGATAAATTTGCTGCAGAAGTAGGCGAATTAGTTCCTACTTTTGATCTTAAAAAAGCAAAAGAGTATTATGCAAAAGCATGTGAAGAATTAGGCGTTGATAAAGTTTCTATTACTATGATCTGTGATGATGGTGATACAGCAGTTACTAACGCAGCATTCATTCAGGAACAATTAAAGACTAATCTTGGTATTGCAATTGAAGTTGAATCAATGCCTTTCAAGAGCAGACTTGAGAGAATGACTAACAAAGATTTCTCAATCGTATTTGCTGGCTGGGGTCCTGATTACAATGATCCTATGACTTTCCTTGATATGTTTGAAACCGGCAATGGTAACAATCATACAAGTTACTCAAGCGCAGCTTATGATGCATTATTAGACAAAGTTCGTACAGAGTTAGATGTTAAAACTCGTTTTGGCTACTTAATGGATCTTGAAAAATTATTAATGGAAGATCTTCCTATTGGACCAGTTTACTGGAGATCTAGAGATTATATTGTTAGCGGTAAGATCGCATCCGGTTATGTAAGAACAGCATTCCAGGATATGAATTATAAATATGTGAAATTAGCTAAATAATAATATAATCATTAGAATATTCCATTCGGTAGTGCGGGCTGTAGTGTAAGCCCGCACTACCCTTATGTTAGGAATGAGAAACTGCCAAATTTTACCGATAAAAAAACGAAAAAAAACGAAAAAAAGCACGACAATTCTTGAATTGTATAGTATAATGTAACCTGATTGTGCGAATGGACTTAAAAATCGGTCCATGACGAATTGTCATCCTATATTACTTTTTGGACTAGTAGGACCTCTGACTTTACTGGTTTAAACTACTGCATTAGCAAGGGATGAAAAGGTACTATAGGACAGCAATTCTTCTGGAAAAACGAGGCTTATTCTATTCCTCATAATAAAAACTAAAATACAGAATAAGAAAGGAGGACTGCATGTGTTTAAATATATTATAAAGCGCTTGTTATATGCTGCTATGACGTTGTTTGTTTTAATAGCAATTACATTTTTTATGATGCGTCTCTTACCTGGTGATCCTTTCATCGGAGAGAAAGCAATTCCAGAAACAACTTTAGCAGCCTTAAATGCAAAATATGGTTTGGATAAACCGATATGGGATCAATTTCTCATGTATGTTGGGAATATATTACAAGGTGATTTAGGACTTTCAATTCATTACAATCGTCCTGTAACTGATATAATTACACAAGCATTCCCATATTCCTTCGATTTAGGAATGAGGGCATTGATTTTTGCTACGATCGCAGGTATTTTACTCGGTATTGTGGCTGCTGTAAAGAGAGGTACCAAATGGGATACCTTTACGATGTTATTTGCAATTATTGGAGTATCGGTACCAAGCTTTATTGTCGGGGCATTACTTCAGTACTTCTTAGGGCTGAAATTATTCCAGGCGACAGGTGTGAGAGTTTTCCCGATTACCGGATGGAGTACATTTTCGAGCAAGATATTACCGGCATTTGCACTAAGCTTTGGTTCTCTTGCTACCATTTCAAGACTTATGAGAACAAGTATGCTTGATGTACTTGGTCAAGATTACATTAAGACAGCAAAATCAAAGGGATTATCCCAGAAGAAGATTATCTGGAAACATGCCGTACGTAATGCTATTATGCCAGTTATCACTGTACTGGGACCGATTGCAGCAGCAGTATTAACCGGAGCATTTGTTGTAGAGAATATTTTTTCCATCCCAGGAATGGGTAAATTCTTCGTATTAAGTATCCAGACGCAGGATTATACTATGATATCAGGAACCACATTGTTTTATGGTACCTTTTTGGTAGCAGCAAACCTGCTTGTGGATCTTGCTTATGGTTTCATTGATCCCCGTGTAAAACTTACAGAAGTAAAGGAGTGATGACATGAGCAAAATAGAAAAAAGCCTATTTGAATGGGTTGGAGCCAATGCAGAAGAAAGCGAAAGCATTTCCAGACCTAGTACCAGCTATTGGAGAGATGCAATGCATCGTCTCGGTAAGAATAAAACAGCAATTGTATGTATCTTCATTATTGCCTGTATCGGATTACTAAGTATCTTTGTTCCGATTTTTTCACCTTATACTATGAGTGAGCAGCATCTTGCTCATACCAATGTAGGAATGTTCTTCATTGATCCAGCAACAGGACATATGCATCTCTTCGGTACCGATACCTTGGGACGTGACATCTTCACGAGAACCTGGCAAGGTGCAAGAGTATCTATGTTTATCTCACTGACAGCAGTATTTATTAACTTCGTAATCGGTATCATCTATGGTGGTATCTCCGGTTATGTAGGCGGTACCGCAGATAATATCATGATGAGAATTATTGAGATTGTTAATGGTATTCCTTATTTGATTATCGTTGTACTCTTAATGATGGTTCTTCCAAAAGGAACAATGACAATGGTTATTGCATATGCTACCGTAGGATGGACTGGAATGGCCCGACTTGTTCGTGGGCAGATTATGAGTTTGAAACAGCAGGATTATGTAGTAGCTGCAAAAGTAATGGGAGCAAGTTCGACGCGAATTATCAGCAAACATCTACTTCCCAATACCTTAAGTGTAGTTATTGTTGATATAACATTAGCAATTCCAAGTGCAATTTTTACAGAAGCTTTTCTAAGTTACATCGGTCTTGGCGTTCCGGTACCACTCGCAAGTTGGGGAATACTGGCAAGCGATGGCAGTAGAGTGTTCCAGATGTATCCGACTCAATTAATAATACCAGCGATCTGCATTAGTTTAACCATGTTATCCTTTAACTTAATAGGTGATGGTTTACGTGATGCATTGGATCCTAAGTTAAGGAGATAATGTGATGAATAAAGTATTACAAGTAAATGACTTACATGTATCCTTCGATACTTATGCCGGTGAAGTACAGGCAGTTCGCGGTGTTTCCTTCGAATTATGCGAAGGCGAAGTATTAGCTATCGTTGGAGAAAGTGGATGTGGTAAGAGTGTTACCGCCCAGACAATAATGAAATTAAACCCGATGCCTCCTGCAAGAATTAAAGGCGGAGAGATCGATTTAGTAGGGAAAGATATCGTAAAAGCTACCGAAAAAGAAATGATGAAAATTCGTGGTAAAGATGTCAGTATGATATTCCAGGATCCAATGACTTGCCTGAATCCTACCATGCAGGTAGGAAAGCAGTTGACAGAAGCAATCCGTCATCACCAGAAGCTTTCCGCTGCTGATGCTCATACAGAGTCACTTCGTTTACTGGATATCGTTAAGATACCGAATCCGGAACAACGCTGTAAACAGTATCCACATGAGTTTTCAGGCGGTATGAGACAGAGAGTTATGATTGCTATGGCATTATCTTGTGCACCTAAATTGTTAATCGCAGATGAGCCGACTACCGCTCTTGATGTTACCATTCAGGCACAGATTATGGATCTTTTAGAAGAGATTAAAGATAAGACCAATACAGCAATTATTCTGATTACTCATGATCTTGGCGTAGTAGCAAGCATGGCAGACCGTGTTGCGGTTATGTATGCTGGCAAAATTGTAGAGACAGGAACTGCAGAAGACATCTTCTATCGTCCGAATCATCCTTATACAAAAGCATTACTTCGAAGCCTTCCTACCACGGATATGGATCGAAGCATCCGACTGGTATCTATTCCAGGAACACCTCCGGATCTGATTAATCCTCCGATTGGATGTCCATTTGCAGCAAGATGTACTGACTGCAGGAAGATATGCCAGACAGAGATGCCGGAATTCCATAATGTTGCAGAGAATCATATTGCTGCATGTTGGTTACTTCATGAAGATTGTCCTAAGAATCCCAATGGAGGTGTACAATAATGGCTAAGAATAATGTAAGTAATAGAGCAACCATGGGACAGAAATTAATTGAAATGAAAGACGTATGCAAATACTTTAAAGTATCTGAGGGTACTCTGAAAGCAGTTGACAACGTTAATCTTGATATTTATAAGGGTGAGACCTTAGGTCTTGTTGGTGAGTCAGGTTGTGGTAAATCGACCTTTGGTAAGACTTTGATGGGAATCTATTCTCCAACGCATGGTAATATTGTATATCATGGAAGAGTTGACATGGAAATTACGAAAAAGTCACTTTTTGAGTATTCTAAGATGGCACAGATTATCTTCCAGGATCCATATTCTTCCCTTGATCCTAGAATGACGGTTGGAAATATCATCGAAGAAGGTATGATTATCCACAAGATGTATGATAAACAGAAACGTCAGGAGAGAGTATACGAACTGCTTGAATTAGTTGGATTAAACCGCGAGCATGCGAACCGTTTTGCTCATGAGTTCTCTGGCGGACAGCGTCAACGTATCGGTATTGCAAGAGCACTTGCTATTGAACCGGAATTCATCGTATGTGATGAACCGATTTCCGCACTTGATGTATCGATTCAATCCCAGATCATTAACTTATTGCATGATTTACAGGAAAAATTGAGTTTAACCTACCTCTTTATTGCACATGATTTGAATATAGTAAAATATATCAGTGATCGTATCGCAGTAATGTACTTAGGTCATATTGTTGAATTGGCAAGCAGTGAGGAATTATATACCAATACGCTGCATCCATACTCCCTGGCATTATTATCCGCGGTACCGATTCCGGATCCGGATAAAGAAGCTCAGAAGAATCGTCAGATTCTGACAGGAGATGTACCAAGTCCGATCAACACACCAAAAGGATGTCCTTTTGCAGGACGTTGCCCATTAGTAACTGAGATCTGTCATCAGGAAAAACCGGTACTCGAGATGAAGCAAGGCCATATGGTATCTTGTCATCACGTAGATAAGTAAGTAATATCACAGAAATGAACGTTAATGTATTATAAGAAAATTTTATAATATAGTAACGTTCATTTTTTTGTAGTTTATGTTATATTGTTATAATGATAGATTAAACTTAAGTTAAGTGAAAATAGGGAGACTAATCTTATGAACGAAGATAATATTAGAATTGCATCCGCAGAGGATGCACAGGAAATACTGAAGATATATGAACCATATATCTTAAATACGGCAATTACATTTGAATATGAAACCATCACCATAACTGATTTTCAGGAACGAATGCACAAAGTACAGGAACAATTCCCCTGGCTCGTGTATGTACGAGAGGGTGAAATACTTGGATATGCTTACTGCTCAAGATTTAAGGAAAGAGCCGCTTTCGACTGGGATTGCGAATGCTCGGTCTATATTAAGGAATCAGCTCATCATCAGGGAATTGCATCAGCGCTTTATGCCAAACTCTTTGAATTAATACAAAGGCAGGGATACTATAATATATACGCTCTGATTACGGCTTCTCATGAAAGCAGTATTGCACTGCATAGAAAGTTTGGATTTACAGAAGTCGGAATCTATACGAAGACAGGATATAAACTTGGAAAATGGTGGGATTTACTTGTGATGGAGAAAAGAATTTCATCATTTGAGAGAAGACCGGAGAAGATAAAATCAATTTTGGAAATTGATCTCAGGTAGCTAGAAGAAAGCAGATAGATAAAGTATAAAGTAAAAATGGAAATGAAAAATCAACTAAGAAAACATAAAACAGTACCGCTAGAATTAACTTATCATAAAGTCTGTGATATGGTACCATTTTTACATCATATGAAAATGAATAATTGAGAATTTAAAGATAAAGGAGAACTACAAGTTATCTACTTGAATAAATTCATATTGCTACATTTGATTTAAAAAAGTAAGGATGCTTTCATAACAAGCAGTTGCATCAACTTCATATTCCTCTAGTAATTTTTTATGTATTTCTACTACAGTGATCGGGTTCTGAATATAATCCCAAATATCATTTACAGAACCTTTCAATAGAAAATATTTTCCGGTAGACCAGAAAATGAAATGTTTTATGGCCGTTCTTGGATTAATCTATTAATAGAGCAGTTCATAGAACCGCTAAGTCTGTATATTAAATGGTACTCAGAAAAAAGAATTAAAATGTTAAATGTCGCTTGGAGGAATGAGCCATTAGAATATAGAAGAAGACTAGGGTTGGTCGCTTAAAGGACCAAGAAATGTTCGCATTCCAAACCCAGGAACAATATGACTGTGCAATAGAAATTTACCCGATGCTTGCTCAGCTTTATGTTAAAAAATTTCCATCGCATTGTATTTTCGTAACTATTCAGCACTTATACTACTTACTAAATTTTTGTGCAAAACATAGAAATTTATTTTTCTTAGAATTCTTGCTTCAAATGTTTTCAGGTTGTTATCCACACTCGTTCTCTATGTGAAAATGTTATGCAGTATTACTTCGCTGGCATTCTTTCTCACTGTGGATAACACTTTGTAATTAATTGATTTCGATCGGTTTTAGCTGCGTTTTAAAGGGTTTATCCACCATCAAAATGACGGTAGTACCACTATTTAAACAATTTGTTTGACATAAAATATAAGAACTCTTATAATTTGCATATCTGTCTTTGACAGTTGGAAGAACAAAAAAGTCTGGAAAGCTACAAAAATGGGGCAATTCAGACTTCTTTTTTATTATTACTAAAAGTGCGTTATTTTTTTTGCTTTTTAGTATCCTTAAAAATATTTTTCATCTGTTTCGTAGTTACTATCTGATAATCTGTTCTAAAACCAAAAGAATCATGTAGCGCATCCGTGAAATCGGTTCTGGTATAAGTCGGAATGTACCCTTCTCCAGGTATGGAATAGAAATTCATATCCCTGAGCTGGCTGATGATTTCTGAACTTGTGAATTTCTCCTTCAACTGTTTTTCTAAATACCGGTAGACAGTCAGTGACAGGAAGCATGCCGTGAAATGAGCCTTTATTCTGTCATCACGGCTCAGATATACTGGTCTTGCTTTAAAGTCTGTCTTCAATAAACGGAAGCATTCCTCTATTTCCCGGCGTTTATGGTTTATCCTCGTAATGGAGGGAGCATCATCCTCAAGGTTGGTACAGACTGCATAGAAGCCGTCATAAGCCTCCTCGTTTGTAATTGCATCCTGATTTACGCGGTAGACTTCTTTCTCGGCGATTTCTCCGTCTTTCGTTACATTCGTCTTGGCAATGAAACGTTTATAGTCATTCTGCGGGGGTTTCTTCAGGTTGGAAGATTTTCTCTCAAGAAGCTTTGTGGCACGGTCAATCTGTCTGCTGCGGATATGCCGCTGATACTCCTTATATTTCAAGGAGAAAGTAACAATCAGCTTCTGCTCCAGGCCGTCTTCCTTTATCCAGCGTTCCTTGTAAAAAGTACAGTCCCTGTACTTATCCCTGACCTCTTCCGAAGCCTCTATCCCGCGGATGTCAAAAGTCCCTGGCAT
>JBASOB010000527.1:0-8078 GCA_049657865.1 Mobilitalea sp. | reverse complement strand
ATTTGGTCAATGTCAAAGAATAAAAAAGCAACAGCGACTACAATCAACAATACTACGCCAATACAAGTGTTCATTACATATATGGGAGAGGATATTAAACGGCGCAATTCTTTTTTATATAACGATTTAAATGGCGTGGAAGTTTTAAGTGTCCCCAAGCGATAATTACCCTTCGAGCGTACCGCAAACAGCGCGGAATTTATCTTGGCATAAAACACCGAAAGCAAAATCACGAAAAGAACGCTTGCTCCGATGGAAATGAGCGTGAATTGTCCAAAGCTACCCCAATCGTTATTTGTTAAGGCGCTTGTATACAATTTAGTTACCGGGTAAATACGATATATTGTTTGCACTGCCGAAGTTACCAGTTCTGTAAATACAGCTTCTGCCTGCGGAAGCGCAAATGAACCAACTGCTAACGCTAAAATTGCCGCTGTACTTAATATGATGGTCAATAAATTTTTATATCGGAAGCGTAGCGATATATCAGTAATCATTACTCCGACTAACATGTAGATTATCATTGGCAGGAGCGATGCTAAAAACAAGGATAATATCAACATACACCAAACCGATAATGATACGCTGTATGTTGTTCCATAAACAATTATTGACGGGAGCATAATTACGCTGGAGATAAGAAAATTCATGGCGTAAACAGACAACAACCGGCTGATAATGACCGTCGAGTTTTTCACCGGCAGCGACATTACCAAATCATAATCGCAAAAGCCGAAAAGAACGCCGTTGCTTTTAAGAAAGGTTATAACCAACGTACAGGAAGCGCAAACCATCAAGATAAACGGCGGCAGGACATCGGCCATTCCAAAATGGGCGCAGACAATCGCCATCCCCGTACTGTAACCAACCATTATAATAACAACAAACAGCATCATAGCGCCCATATTAATCATCCGGCGCTTTTCTTTTTTATCACTTGTATGAATTATACGGTTGATATTGAAAACTCCAAGTAGCTGTACTTTCAGTAACAACCAGCATTTATTCATTTCCCATCACCTCCAAAAACACGCTTTCAAGGCTTTTATCACCCCGCACTTCTTCCGTTATGCCATTTGCTATCAGCTTTCCGCTCTTAATTATGGCAATTTTATTACATAACTTTTCAGCAACTTCAAGGACATGAGTGGAAAAGAGAATCGCACCGCCCGTATCGCATAACTCACGCATCATGCTTTTTAATTGAAATGAAGCCACAGGGTCAAGGCCGACAAAAGGCTCATCTAATATCATCAGCCGGGGTTGATGAATGAAGGCAGCGATAAGAGCGAGCTTTTGGCGCATACCATGGGAATAGGATGAAATTAAATCGCCAAGATTACCAGTCAACTCAAAACTGTCCGCATATTTCATTAATCTGCTTTCCCTTTCTACTTTTGCGACGTGAAACATATCCCCCATGTAATTCAAATACTGTATACCCGTCAAATAATCGTACAAGTCGGGATTATCGGGAATGTATGACGTAATGGATTTACACAATACAGATTCTTTCTTGACAGAATGACCGTCAATGAAAATTTCGCCACCGTCAAAATCCATAACGCCTACGGCCGCACGAATTGTCGTTGTCTTTCCCGCACCATTATGCCCGATAAAGCCGTAAATATCGCCGGCTTGTACGATAAGGCTTAACCTGTCCACAGCCTTTTTCCCACCTGAATAAGTTTTTGATAAAGCCCTGATTTCTAAAATGCTACTCATGAGTTTTTCCTCCCTTTATTATTAGCGTCCTTTTTAGGCGGTGTGGTGATGATGGCGATGTTATGCAAATCGCGCCCCGGCGTTTTTTCGTTGCTAACAAGAGGATTTATGATTTTGCCGATTTCAATTATTGCGGCTTCTAATTCCCCCAACGTGGCATATATCGGAGCAACGCTAAAGCCGGAACCATCCTGTAAAATGTTTATATCGGGTCGAGAAGCGTATTCCCGGAATTCCTCTGTCAACCCCATTACAAATTGGGTGAACATCATCATATATGCCTGTCCGTTGTTTTCTTCCACCATCTTTTTTGCATCCAACGATATATCAGGAGAAACGGCATAAACCCTTTCCACTGTTCCGCGAATTTGATTTTCCTCAATCACTTTTAAAATGCCGTCAGCAGTCATCTTTTTTAAGTAGCGATACAGCGTTGCGTGCGTTATATCACCGTGTATTTCAGCCAGTTGTTTGGCCGTTGCCTGTCCTCTATTAGATATTTCAAACAGCAGCTTACACTTGATTGGGTTAGCTAGGCACTCGGCCAGTTTCTTATTCATAATGATAACCATCCTTTTACATTAATATCAATATGATAATATTATCGCATTGATACAATTGTGTCAATCAGTTTCTAGGTAATAAGGCTATACAGGCCAAACCTCGTCAAGCCTGCTTTTACTAATCGTCCCTCATTCTTTTCCCTCATTCTTTCAACTTTATTTTCTTTCTCATAAAATCAGTAAAAGACCGGAGATACTTGTATTTAAGGAGGTTGGTGGAGATTTTCGTGGAGTTGGTCATGAATTTTTTCTTGGATTTTTCTAGTGTTAAATGTAGAAGCGTTGCATGGTCTGATATTGGAATGGGTAAAAAAACGGACCTGAGATCGGGCAATGAAATACCCAGTCTAGGTCTGTTTTCTACGATGCTTTCGCATTATTTTCTATTATGTCGACGAGGATAAACGGGGGTTGCCTTTTGGATGAGAAGAGGTGCCTTGGGACAACCTTTACCCCACTCTTACAATTCCACTCTACCCTCAAATGCCCTCAAAAGCGTCACTTCATCAATATATTCCAGATCCCCGCCCACAGGTATCCCACTGGCGATTCGGCTAACTTTAATGCCGGCCGGTTTGATCAGCTTGCTTAAATACATTGCGGTAGCTTCTCCTTCGAGGCTGGAATTTGTGGCAATGATAACTTCATCCACGTCTCCTTGAAGGCGTAACATTAATTCCTTCAGTTTGATGTCAGCAGGTCCGATTCCAAGCATGGGTGAGATTGCACCGTGAAGGACATGATATACTCCCTCGTATTTCCCTGTTTTCTCGTAGGCTGCTAAGTCCCTGGGATTTTCCACTACCATGATCTGCTTCTTATCTCTTCTCGGAGAAGCGCAGATCGGACATAGTTCTTTGTCCGTCAGAGTTAGACATTCCTTGCAGTAGCGGATGTTCTTCTTTGCCTCTACCATGGAACTGGACAGACTGGCAACTTGATCCTCCGGCATGTTAATAATATGAAATGCGAGTCTCTGTGCGGACTTCGTTCCAATTCCCGGAAGTCTCGACAGTTCCTCTATTAATTTCGTAATCTGACTGCTGTAATAATCCATAGGTTTTCGCTCCTTTGTCTTGTTTCGTCATAACTGATTGAATGCCTGCAAGCAAGCTAGAATCCTATGTCCGTATGTCATTTATCTAAGAACATATCTATTAGAACGGGAATCCGCCCATTCCGCCACCCATACCACCGGTAACCTGACCCATAACATCTGCAGAATCTGCTTCCATCTTGCGGAGTGCTTCGTTTGTTGCTGCTACGATTAAATCTTCTAACATTTCGATGTCATCCGGATCAACTACTTCTTTGGAAAGCTTAACAGAGGCAACTTCCTTCTTACCGGATACGACTACGACAACAGCACCGCCACCGGCACTTGCCTCATATACTTTATCCTCAAGTTCCTTTGTCTTATCCTCCATTTGTTTCTGCATTCTTTGAGCCTGTTTCATTAAATTGCCCATGTTTCCTGGCATTGCGCCACCTGAAAATCCACCTTTTTTAGCCATTCTATTAATCTCCTTTTGTCGTATCATTCTTATATTATAGTAAATCCAACCTCGTTTACGGAAATGATTTCTTCTGCAATCGGCATTGGCCTAACTCACTTGTTCTTCTACTCGTACTCAATCGGCATATTAATCAACTTCGATAAATCAACGATTTCCTCGATATTTTCTTTTGCCTTATCAAGATATCTGGTATCAATCTTAACCTGCTTATGAATGACCAGTCCAATCGTATCTTTGATCAGCTGCATATGTGTTTCCCGGTCAATGATATCCTTGTCCAAGGAATTGGTTACTACAATGACAAGTCCCATATTGCCGTCCAGGCTCAACGTCGCATCCTGCAAGACTGAGCCAAGTGCAGGTGCCTTCTTCGTAACTTGCGATACAATGCTCTTCCAGTTCTGCGCTGCTTCCTTCAAATCCTCGGGAAGTGCTTCCGGAAGAATCACTGGCTTTTTCGCTGCCACCGGCTGTGCTTTCATTTCCGCAGGAACTGCTTCTCTTGCTGTCACTACGACACCTTTTTCTATCTTCTCTTCCAAATATTTAAGCCGTGAAATGATGGAATCCATATTCACTTCCATCTCCGGCTTACAGAGCTTAATCAATGCAATTTCTACCAGAACTCTTTTTCTGGCAGCATAACGGACTTGGTTCGATAACTCTGAAAATACACGGATGTACCGGATCAGCGTCAATTCATCCACCGTTGCCGCTTCTTTCTTCAATAATTCCATGTTTTCCGTGGATACTTCTATTATGAGATCCGTAATATCATCTGTGGTCTTAAGTAATAATAGATTTCTCAGATACCAGATAAAATCGATCGTAAACTGGCCGATTTCTCGCCCTGTCGTCTCTATTTCCTCCAGTAATTTGATACAGGCCGTAACATCCTGTGCACGGATATAGTCAAGCAGTTGTGCAAATATCTGCGTGTCTACCGCACCAAGCACCTCCAGCACATTATCATAGGTCAGCTTCTTCCCTAGATAGAAGGAAATACATTGATCCAGCAAACTTAGCGCATCTCGCATGGAACCATCCCCTGCTCTTGCCACGTACCGAAGAGCCTTTTCCTCTGCCTCGATATTCTCTTCCTTCATCAGATCCGACAACCGGTCCGTGATGGTATCGATTGAAATTCGTTTAAAATCATATCTCTGGCAACGTGACAGTATCGTTACCGGAATCTTGTGGACTTCCGTTGTTGCAAGGATAAAGATTACATAAGCCGGCGGTTCCTCGATTGTTTTCAGCAGCGCATTGAAAGCGCCTGCCGACAGCATATGAACCTCATCAATAATATATACTTTATATTTACCTTCGGTCGGTGAATATTTCACTTCCTCCACGATTTCACGGACGTTGTCAACGCCATTGTTGGAAGCTGCGTCAATTTCAATGACATTCATCGACGTCTGTGTGGCAATTCCCTTGCACATGCTGCATACTCCGCAGGGATTACCGTCCTCCGGATTCTCGCAGTTTACCACCTTCGCTAAAAGTTTAGCCACTGTCGTCTTGCCCGTTCCGCGAGTACCGGTCAATAGGTAAGCATGCCCGATTCTTCCGGCTTTAATCTGGTTCTTAAGTGTCGTTACAATATGATCCTGCCCTTTCACGTCGAAGAAATTGTCCGGGCGAAACTTTCTGTAAAGCGCCAAGTATGACATAGGCTACTTCCTTTCCCTGTTTCTAGTTACTCTCTATCCATTAAATGCTTGCTTTTTCCTGCAGCACCTTTTCAAATTGCTTACTGGCAGCAACAAATATATCCACTAAATCAGGATCAAAAAAGCTTCCTTTTCCATCAACTATGATATCCATTGCCTTCTGGTGGGTATAAGATTCCTTATAGGATCTCTTCGAAGTCAACGCATCATAGACATCGGCCAAGGCCAATATCCTGGCATAGATGGGTATTTCGTTCCCCATAAGTCCGTTCGGATATCCGGTTCCGTCCCATCTCTCATGATGGCAATAGGCAATATCCTTCGCCAGATACATCCATCTAGTTCCTCCGGTTTCCTGAATAATCTTATCAAATGTCTCCATGCCAAGTGTGGTATGCGTTTTCATCGATTCATATTCCCGGTAATCAAGAGGAGAGGACTTGTGCAGGATTTCATCGTTAATTCCGATTTTCCCAATATCATGAAGGGTTACCGAACGGAGCAGATCCTTGATATCGTCTTCCTGTATTGTATCATTATACCTCCCGGACAAACGTACTGCTTCTAATATAATATTAAAATATAAGGTAGTATTCTTCAAATGGCCTCCGGTAGTTTCATCGCGGCACTCCACCAATTCGGCAAAACTAAAGGCAATCGCATCCTGGTATTTCTCCGCATATCCATGCTCATTCCGCAGGGTACTGAGCTCCATGCAGTTACTTACCCGAAGATTCAGCATCTCTGGCGAAATCGGCAGGGTGATGAAATCATCCGCACCCAGGGTTAATATTCTATTCTCTAATTGCTGATTGCTCTGCTCGGCTAAAAAAATAACCGGCACAGCCTGCAACTCCGGTATTGTTCTTATGATTTCATAAGTCAGAAATCCATCCGTGCTGGAGGTTGTTACGATTAGAAGAATAAGATTTGAGGGGTTTTTAAGCAAGCTCTCTTTCAGATGTCTTTCCACCGGAAGAGACAGGACCACGAACTGGTCAAGCAATGCCTGTTCTATCATATTCAATATTTTTTTATCAGCACCTAATACTAAAACCTGCTTCATTTCCTAGCACCCCATCCAAATTACTGCATTTCATTTAACTAGTATTATAGCATTATGAAATTTTAAAATCAATGAAATCTATTGTTTAATCTTCTTCAATTACGTGGATTTCGAGATAGTCAAAATCGATGGGTTCCATGAAATTATCCTTCGTAAATCTTGTCTTGTCATGGCGTTTGAAGTCCGCAATCGTAGATTCCAGCCAAATCGGCTTCGATAAATCATATTCATGGCAGATTTCCTCAATTGCATGAAAGATCTTCTGAGTTCTGCGCATTTCCTCATCATCATTTCTGACTTCCATGTCTTTCACCATTCTATTTTCTTTAAAAACTTTAGCCCATAAACGGAACATTTATCTTCCTCTTTCTATATTTCTCCAAAGGTATCAGGGAAAACCGTTGCCAATTGGTGTTTGTAAGTATATAATTACTCTTAACGTGAACATCATTATTATATATGAATATCGCAGAAAAGCAAAGGCATTTTCTCATAATTCTAGGAAGGAGGTCAACGTGGAAGGAAGTAAACGCAGGGAACTGCTGATGAAAATATTAACCGAACAGACCGAACCGATATCCGGAGGTGAATTATCCCGGCTTCTCGGAGTCAGCCGCCAGGTGATTGTTCAGGATATCGCGCTGATTCGCGCCTCCGACACCAGCATCTTCTCAACTACCAAAGGATATCTCGTATACCATTCGGATAATCCACATGTCAAACGGATTTTCAAAGTAAAACATACCACCGAACAGATCGAAGACGAGCTCTGCACCGTTGTCGATAACGGCGGAAAGTTCTTGGACGTATTCGTGACTCACGAAGTCTACGGAGATATCGCCACCCCCCTGATCATTCGGAACCGCCAGGATGTGTATGATTTCGTCAAGAAAGTGAATGAAAAAAAGATTGTACCGCTGAAGGAATTAACCGACGGAGTACATAAGCATACGATTGAAGCCGATTCCGAGGCAACACTGGACCGGATTGAGCAGGCACTGAAGGATAAGGGATATTGGAGTAACTAGGTAAAGTCATAAACTTTCTATGGAAGAAGTGCCATTGAAGTTTATGACTTTATGATTAGATTTACATTCTTTTGTTGACATTTCGATGAAAATCAATAGAATAGTACTATGCGGATATGGTTCAGTGGTAGAATACGAGCTTCCCAAGCTTGCGATGCGGGTCCGATTCCCGTTATCCGCTTAATAAAAAGATGGTTATGGCACCGACTAGGTGACATAACCATCTTTTTATTATGTAATTGTAAAAGTGAGTCAGGAAGAATAGAACAGGAGCCCACTGGCGAGTGTTTTATTCTTCTAAGGCTTGCCAAGCTTTAAGGCAAGCCTTTTTCCCGATTATCCGTGCATTGTGTAAACCATATAAGTGAGTCTGGAAGAATAAAACAGGAGCCCACTGGCGAGTGTTTTATTCTTCTAGGGCTTGCCATGCTTTAAGGCAAGCCTTTTTCCCGATTATCCGTGATTCGCTTAATCTAAACTCAAGCTTAACCACACTTCCATAG
>JBASOB010000526.1:0-8503 GCA_049657865.1 Mobilitalea sp. | reverse complement strand
GTGATAGTGCACCGCTGCAGTATATTGCACCGTATTCCGGTACCGCGCTTGCAGAGTATTTTATGTACCAAGGCAGGGATGTCTTAATCGTTTATGATGACTTATCAAAACATGCAGTTGCTTACCGTGCATTATCCTTATTATTAGAAAGATCTCCGGGACGTGAAGCATATCCTGGTGATGTATTCTATCTGCATTCAAGACTATTAGAGCGTTCTAGCCGTTTGTCAGACGCACAGGGCGGTGGTTCTATTACGGCGCTTCCAATCGTTGAGACGCAGGCAGGCGATGTATCTGCTTATATTCCAACAAACGTAATCTCAATTACGGATGGACAGATTTTCCTTGAAAGCGATTTGTTCTTTGCAGGTATGAGACCGGCAGTCAATGTCGGCTTATCCGTATCCCGTGTTGGTGGTGCAGCGCAGACGAAAGCAATGAAAAAAGCAGCCGGAACGATTCGTATTGATTTGGCACAGTACCGTGAGATGGAAGTATTTACTCAGTTCAGCTCCGATCTGGATGCATCAACCAAAGAACAGCTACAGTACGGGAAAGGCCTTATGGAAATATTAAAACAGCCGCTCTGCCGTCCACTTAGTTTAGCAGAACAAGCAATTACACTATGTGTTGCCAATAATAAATTAATGCTGGATATTGATATCAAGAAAGTGAAACAATTTCAGATGGATATGCTTCAGTATTTCAAAGACAGACATTCTGAGATCGTCACTGCCATCAATGAGACGAAAGTCTTAACAGATGAGTTGATTCAACAGATTTTAGCTGCGGCAACCGAATATAAAAATAGATAGATAGGAGAGGTATCATGGCAAATGCAAGAGAAATACAAAGCAGAATGAAAAGCATTCAAGATACAATGAAGATTACAAATGCTATGTATATGATTTCATCTTCTAAGTTGAAGAAAGCGAAGAAAAATCTTGCCGATACGGAGCCATATTTTTACTCAATCCAATCTGCGATCATAAGAATATTACGACATTGCCCTGACATTGATAATGACTATTTTGATACTAGACCGGAGGTTAAGCCGGAAGATAGGAAAATAGGCTATATTGTGGTTACAGCGGATAAAGGACTGGTTGGTTCTTATAATCATAATATCATCAAGCTTGCACAGGAACGTCTGGACAAGGGTGGTAATAATAAATTATTCGTGTTAGGAATGTTAGGCCACCAATATTTCAAAAAGAAAAATATAGAGATAGCTGAAGCGTTCTATTATACAGTGCAGAAGCCTACGATGAACAGGGCCAGGAACATATCTGAAAGGATTGTTGATCTTTATAAGAATAGAGAACTTGATGAAGTACATATTATATATACAAGAATGAAGGGTGGAATCCAATCAGAAGCAGAGGTAGTGCAATTACTTCCACTGCGGCAGATGGAACTCAGTAAGGTACCGGTAGATGTTCCCGTGGAACAGATGGCCTTCTTACCTTCACCGGAAGAAGTGATAAATAATATTGCGCCTAACTATGTAACCGGATTTATCTATGGTGCATTGGTAGAATCCTATGCCAGCGAGCATAGCCAGAGAATGATGGCAATGGAAGCAGCAACGAAGAGTGCAAAAGATATGCTTCATGAATTATCGATTGAATTTAACAGAGTAAGACAAGCAGCAATTACCCAGGAAATTACCGAGGTAGTCGGCGGTGCCAAAGCTCAGCAGAGTAAAAGAAAGAAACAATAGAGAGGAAGGCATGGGTAAAAGTATGAATATTGGAAAAATAGTTCAGGTTTTAGGACCTGTAGTAGATGTAGAGTTTGATGACAATAATAACCTTCCATTTATTAAGGACGCGCTAGAAGTAGACAACCACGGTAAAAAGTGTGTAATGGAAGTTGCACAGCATATTGGAAATAGTACAGTACGCTGTATTATGTTAGCTTCTAGTGACGGCCTTTCAAGAGATATGGAAGTAGTAGCTACCGGAGCTGGAATCAAAGTTCCTGTAGGCAAGAATACTTTAGGCCGTTTATTCAATGTATTAGGTGATACCATTGATGGAGGACCTTCCTTAGAAGATAACGAGAAATGGGTAATCCACAGGGATCCACCTGCATTTGCGGACCAGAGTCCGGTAGCCGCTGTACTTGAGACCGGAATTAAAGTAATTGATTTACTTGCACCTTATGCGAAGGGCGGTAAGATTGGTCTGTTCGGAGGCGCCGGTGTTGGTAAAACCGTATTGATTCAGGAATTAATCCATAATATCGCGACGGAGCATGGCGGTTATTCTATCTTTACCGGTGTAGGAGAACGTTCCAGAGAAGGTAATGATTTATGGACAGAAATGAAGGAATCAGGAGTACTGGAAAAAACAGCTTTAGTGTTTGGACAGATGAATGAGCCGCCGGGAGCTCGTATGAGAGTTGCAGAAACCGGTCTTACGATGGCAGAATATTTTAGAGATGAAGAACATCAGAATGTACTTCTCTTTATCGATAATATATTCCGTTTTATTCAGGCTGGTTCAGAAGTATCAGCACTTCTTGGAAGAATGCCTTCTGCAGTTGGTTATCAGCCGACTCTTGCAACAGATGTCGGTGAACTCGAAGAACGTATCGCTTCAACGAAAAATGGTTCTGTAACCTCTGTTCAGGCAGTATATGTGCCTGCAGATGATTTAACAGATCCAGCACCTTCTACGACCTTTGCACATTTGGATGCAACTACCGTATTATCAAGAAAGATTGTAGAACAGGGTATTTACCCAGCGGTAGATCCACTGGAATCCACTTCTAGAATTCTGGAAGCTGATGTTGTCGGCGAAGAGCATTACGAAACGGCAAGAAGAGTACAGGAAATATTACAGAAATATAAGGAACTTCAGGATATCATCGCAATTCTTGGTATGGAAGAACTTTCAGATGAAGATAAAATCGTAATTTACCGTGCGAGAAAAATTACAAAATTCTTATCACAGCCATTTTCTGTTGCTGAGAATTTTACCGGTGTTCCAGGAAAATACGTTCCGCTGAAAGAAACCATCAGAGGGTTCAAAGCTATTATTGACGGAGATATGGATAAGTATCCGGAAGCAGCATTTTTCAATGTTGGAACTATTGACGATGTAATTGAAAAAGCAAAAGTAATTGCTGCAGAGAAATAGGAGAGTGAATGCATATGAGCACATTTTACCTAAAGGTGATAGCAAGTGACAAGAAGTTTTTCGAAGGAAAAGCAGAAGTTCTTGTGATCCCAGCGATGGATGGTGAAAAGGCAATACTTGCACATCATGAAAATATGGCAATCGCTGTAGATATCGGAATATTAAGAATTACAGCAGAGGATGGAACGCTAGTTAACGCTGTTATCGGAAGAGGATTCGTTCAAATTATGAACAACCGTGTTACGGTAATCGTTGATACTGCGGAACGTCCAGAAGATATTGATGCAAAGCGTGCAGAGGAAGCGGTCGAACGAGCAGAAGAGAGGCTTCGCCAGCAGCAGAGCATTCAGGAATATTATCATACGCAAGCATCTTTAGCCAGAGCAATGACAAGACTTAAGATTACAGGTAGAAACGGAAAAATATTCTAAGAGATATTATCTTAATAAATAACTAATATTAATTTTATCGCTACCGATAGGATCGTGGTGGCGGCAGAGGTTTAAATTAAAAGTAACCTGCAGAATCAGACATAAACTGACGCTGCAGGTTACTTTTGTTATAATGGATAGTTCCTTTATAATAGACAGTGCTTCTTATAATAAATAGCTGTTCTCGTAGCAGACAAATCTTCTTATAATAATAAATCTTCTTAATTAGGTAGTTCTTTTTTATACTAGATAGTTCTTCTTATATTAGATAGCTCTTATTAAATAAATGGTTTCTTAATATAATAGGAAATTCTTATTATGCTGCTAGATCCCTCTTATTATAATACAATCCACCGATAGCGATACAGAGCAAGGTGAGTCCGATTCCAATCCCAAGCAGCAGGGGATCAATGCCGCGGGTTGGCATTACATCGGCAGCATTGGCATAATAAAAGGGAGTAATATATTTCCCGAATTTTAATTGCGGTAGTACCCTTGACATCATATCAAGGAAATAGAGAAGCATTGCGATTCCAAGACCGATTCCAATGCTTATTTTTTTCGTGAAGGCGGACAGCAGGATACCGATGGCAGCTATTTCAAGGTGCATCATGAACTGGGCAGCGTGATAAAGCAGAAGCTCCTGTAACATCAGCTTTGCGTGGATTAGTGGAAAAGAGAGCAAGCCGAGCAGAAGATTGACTGCGTTAAAGGCAAACAGAATCACGAAGACAGCAGCAACTTTCTGCAACACGATAGTTAATCTGCTATAGGGCAGGGTGTATAAGAATTCTGAAGTATGTCCGCCCTCTTCTTTGGATAGAATTCCGGTGCCGACGATAGCGGCGAATAAAGCACCGCCTAAGGACAGGATGGCTCCGATATACACACCGTAATATCCAAGAGGGTCCGCCATGCTTAAACGGTCCATACCAAAAGCCGTGGAAAATGCACCCACGCTTTCGTATGCACTCATGGCCTTATCCATCGAATCCTGCAGGCTGGGGAACATCAGCATAAAACCGAAATCCATCCCTGCAATTATCGAGGTCCAGATAAGAAAGGTCTTGAAATTTGCTTTTAATTCATGCTTAAAAATCATTATGCTTCCTCCTTTTCATAGAAGTGAAGAAAGATTTCCTCTAGGGAAGGTTCTTCTATGATTACGTCCTTCATATTCAGTTCATTCAGTGCAGCAACTAATGCTTTGATATTACCGCGGAACATAAAGCTGACCTGGTCTTCGTCCCTCGTAAGAATTTTAACGCCATCAATCTCAGGTGCTTTGGCAATTCCTCGTAAGGTAACTTTCCTGGCATTGGTTTTGGTCAGATTACTGACAGAATCCACTGCAATTAATTTTCCTTCTTTGATAATCGCGGCATTGTTACAATAGCTCTGAATCTCGGATAATACATGAGAGGAGAAGAAAACAGTAGCTCCTAGACGATTTGCCTCGGTAAGAAGAGAGAAAAATTCCTTCTGCATTAAGGGATCGAGTCCTGAAGTCGGCTCATCTAGGATATATAGGTCCGGATTATGCTGCATCGCGCAGACGATACTGATTTTCTTACGGTTGCCAAGGGATAATTCTTCAATACGCTTTGTAGTATTTACTTTCAGCCGATCGCATAAGTCTGCTGCTTGTTTGCTGCAGTTCATTTTATAAGCATCTGCTGACATCTTGATGATTTCTGATACTCTCATCTGTGGATAGAACATACTTTCCGAAGGCATATATCCGATTCTTTTTAGAATATTTACTTTTTCTTTCGAATTATCCATGCCTAATATATGAATAGAACCAGTATTCGGCGTTATTAATCCAAGCATCGAGCGAATCGTGGTTGATTTACCTGCTCCGTTCGGGCCGATGAAACCATAAAAATCACCTTTTTCTACGTTAAGACTGATATCCGATACTCCTCGTGCTTTTCCGTAGGTTTTTACTAAATCTTTGATTTCAATTGCATTTTGCATAGACACACCTCTCTATTTACTTTTGTTTTTATAATTGGCAAGCTGATCATTTAACGTCTCTGTATCATGAGCAAGTTTCAGGATGGTCCACACCGTCAGATAGGAGAGGACAAGAACCGCATAGATGGAAATCTCTGCCCATAGCGGCATCCCTTCAAACCAGCCGCCGATCTTACCGATTGCTGCGACGGCAAGTACAGAACCGACGCATAATCCGGAGGCACGGAGAAGAAAATTTTTGGTGCTGTATTCCTTCTTATCATCTAAAACGAATCGGTGTACGATGGAAAGCAGATAATTGATGATAAACATCTCAAAGATCAGGAGGATATCCACGTTCTTTATTCCAAGGATTAAATCGATAATACAATACATGATTAACATGGCAGAAAAGTAACCGCCAGTGGCAAAATCATTTTTCAGTTCCCAATTACAATATCTGATCAACTTTTTCATATACTTTTTGTCTCCTTTAATAAAGTCCTCAGCTGCTTCACATAATGTCTGGAAATGATGATGTGCTCATCGTTTGATAGGAGCGCATCAATTCGGTTTCCTAACTCGCTTTTCAAGCTTTTGACAGAGTTGATATTAAGGACCATGGATTTAGAACATCTGAAATATCCGGTTTGGAAAAAGGAAGCTTCTATCTCGTTTAAGGTATAGGCAGTCTTATAAACCTGTTCTTTCGCATAAATATAAACAGTTCCATCCACACTTTCGCAGTACAGGACCTTGGTGGGATCAATCACGCATTCCTCCTGGTCTGCATACCCTATAAGCTTCTTTTTCTGTAGATCCAAAAGTGACAATACGTTCTGAACCTCGGAATCTACTCGTTGGCAGTGAATGATTAGTTCCGGTTCAGATTCATAGGTGTCACTTTGGTCGATTCTTATTTTCATAATATTCCCCTGCCTGCCCACTCATTTTAGTGATTCTATCTTTCCTTCTATATAGAAAGTTCGCGAAGTGTTCTTTCTATTATTATATGTGTAAAAGCGCTATATTTCTTATACTATACTATAGTTGGAAATGCAATACGGTTTCCCGCAAGATGCAGTTTGAAAGACTTAAGGTGCACTTATCTGCTACTGTCCACTTTGCTTGTATTAAAATTCTGATTGATAAATTCCGTTGGGGTCTTCCCATAAAACTTCTTAAAAACAGAATTAAAATGTTTTGCACTTACAAACCCTGTCTTCTCAGCAATAATATAGATTTTCTCATTCGGGTTACTTCTTATTAATAAAGCAGCCTGCTCCATTCGTATTCTTGTTATGAATTTGGTGTAGGGCTCCCCAATGTATTTATGGAATAAGTCGCTTAGATAACTGGGGTTGACGTTCAAGAAATCTGCCACCTGCGTAAGGCTGATCTGCTCCCGGTAATGAGTGCAGATATATTCTTTGGCACTTTCCACGATCTGCGTTGTTTCTGGTACGATAATAAAGAATTCATCATGGTCCAAGGCCTTCAGTACATTCATTAAGATGGAATGAGTTTCTTCCTTGTCTTGATGAGAGGTGCAGATCCAGCGGTCGATATTCTTTGTTAACTCCTTAAAAGCCGATACGGTATAATCTGCCTTGATATTACACTTCTTGGCCAGATACCGGACCAGATAGGTTCCAAATTTTAGAAAAGAGGCGATATTGATATCCTTTTGAAAAAGCATCAGATAGAGATATAAGTCAGAGTTGATCTTACTTATATTTTTCGAGATGTAATCGGAATAAAGAGCATCACAAATCGTAGTAAGCTCATTCATAAACTGACGCTGACTGATATAATAATTAGGAGAGATCGGGGAAGCGACATCCTTAAGGGTTAAGGTTAAAGCTTCCGCAGCTGAGGTATAGGAGGAAGCTAGGTTCATCATATCCGTTACAATACTGCCATAAGAAGAGGATATTTTAATCTTCTCATAAGGCCAGTAAGAACCGGAGATCTCATGATAAACCGTATTCACGGTTGCTATTAATTCTTCTTCTGATTTCGAAGTTAATAATATTATGGTATTTCCATGATTGTCATAAGAAGTAGTATAAGCGTGGAGGCTACAGTAAGACTGACACTCCTGATTCAGCTCAAAACGATAGGAGGACTGATCGGAAATCGTCTTTTCCTGAAGCAGAAGATATAAATCATCAATGCACAGCAGCATAAGAACGGAATAAGCAGTGACAAAAGTAAGGCCTCGGCTTATTAGGATATTATATAGAAGCTGTACCAAAGCCTGGTTTCCTGTAATGATAGAAGATAACAGGGCAGATTTGAGCTCTGCATCAGAGTAATCTTGATAGGAGGAAGAGGAAACCGGCACCTGATCCCTTGAGACCTCGAGATCAAGTACAACTTTGATTTTAGCTAGGGTATCCTGAATGCTTTTATCGCTGAGAGGCTTTAGAAGATAATCGGACACACCATATTTTAATGCCAGACGTGCATATTCAAATTCACTATAGCCGGAAATGATGATAACCCTTGTATGTTTTTCTGATTCGAAAATATATTTGGCAAGGTTAAGACCATCCATTTCAGGCATTTTAATATCAGTAATTACAACATCGAAGGACTGCTTTTTCATTAATTCAACAGCCGCAATGCCGTCACAGGCGATACCGGTCACACAGAAATCAGGGCAGAGAGCAGATAAATTGTCTCCTAGATACTGTCGCATCAGCTGTTCATCATCTACGATTAATACATGATACATCGCAAGTCCTCCTATTCTTGATTTTGGGGTAAGGGCAAATTGATCGTAACCTGGGTACCTTTTGACAAGGCAGATTCGATATGGATTCCATAATTGTCGCCGTATTTTAATTTGATCCGCTTATTTACATTAATCAGACCGATACTTTCGCTGATAGAGGCATCCTCAGATTCTATTTCCCCAAGAGAAAGAACAGCTTGAAGTTCTGAATTCAGATGGTTTAATTT
>JBASOB010000525.1:0-10137 GCA_049657865.1 Mobilitalea sp. | reverse complement strand
CCGGTGTACAAAAGCAAATACTTGTTACATCAATATTAATAATACGTCTGATTCTTCTTGCGCCAAAATCCGTCATTCCTCTCCAATTCTTAAAGGAATCTGATATCAGTGCATAAGCCGGAATATTAATGATACTCTTATCTGGATTCTGAACTTTTACAGTAGTCAGATTGATATCAATCACAGCACCATTTGCACCATGCTTCGGCATCTCGATAAAATCACCGATACGAAGCATATCATCTGAGGTTAATTGTATTCCAGCAATGAATCCCAGGATAGTATCTTTAAAAATAAAGGAAAAAGCTACTGCCAATGCCCCGATTCCACCAAGTAATACTGTTGGATTTTCTCCCATCAGATTTGCTAATAATACAATGCTGATAATTACAACTAAGATTATCTTAATAACCTGAAGAAGTCCTTTGATCGGTCTCACATTAGAAACCGGACGTGTTTTATAGATATCATTGACAGCTTCTAGTAATGCGCTGATCACAAATAATATCGCGATTAGAATATAAGCGGAAGCAAAACGATGCACTGCTACGCTCATGCTGTTAAATGCCGGTGCAGACATATAAATGATAATTGCCGGAATTACATTCGCCATTTTTTCAAATACTTTTCGTTCTAACAATATTGTAGTCGATTGAAATTTATCTTTTCTCATAATCTTTCCGATTATTCTTAGTATTATTTTTTTAATGATAAAATTAATGATAACACAGGCCAGAATAATCACTACAATTAGGATTACACAGGACAGATAACCTCTCGTATTATTTTCAAGCACATTATAATGCTTTAATATTTTACTGATATAATTCATTATTGATTCTTCCTCCTGTTTCTAGTAAATATGGTTTATTCGTAACTGTTCAGTACCTTCACATATTCTACTATGATATATTTTCTTTGTCAAACCAAGCGGTTGACTACCGTATTTCAGATGCAGCTTCCTGCGCCTTCTTATCTCGCATCTCAGCTGCAATCTCCTGCTCTTTCTCAGGTTGAACTTTATATGCTACAAATAAATTACCAAGAGAGAATGCTGCTGCGAGGAAGAACACCCACTGACTACCCCAGGTTGCCCAGATAACGCCTCCTAACAGAGCTGCTATAATTGATACAAAATGATCTAAGCTGATTCCCATCGATAAGGTTGAGGTAACTTCGTCATGGTCCCATGCAATGGAACGCAGATAGATTGAATTGACCATACCAATCTGCATGGATAATCGGTCCATAATGAAAAGCAGATAGATAAAGAAAACCGGCCATCCATGATTTGGAATAATTCCTTCTAGAATTCCCCATACTACAAATCCATATATGATATATATAATGATAAAGGTGAATGCATCCAGATACATCATTGTCTTAATACCGAACCGATCCATCCATCTTCCGAGCTTACTCAAAAAGAAAATTGATATAAAGGTAAATATAATCGTTAAAAGTGCCGTGGTATCTGCTCCTTTGAGCAATAAATCAACGATTACCCAGGATCCGTATACATAAGCGATCTGTTTTTGTACTCCTTTTAATACTGTTAACATATAATAATAACGGTATTGTTTGCGAAGCACCATCTTTGTTCGAGTAGGTATCAGTTTCTGAGGTTTGAGCCTTTTAATCATAACTGCGGCTGCAATTACTGCACACAGAAATGCGCCTGCGGAGATAAGAAAAACAACTTTAATTTTTGAATCAAAAGTAAAAAACCCCAAACGGAAGCCAAAAAAAACTAATAATGCTGCCGCCAGACTGAATACTGCTTTCATGCTAGAGAACTGCCCCATCCTTTTCCCGATTTGCTCCGGTTCCGCCAAAGACATTCCCAGTGAGTCTGATAATGGCATAAATAGATGCATTCCCATGGAATTAACAAATAGAAATACTAACATAATTCCAAAAGAAGGGGTGAAAAGGCCTAGCAAAGTTACACCGATTACGGAACATATCTGTGCAATAAATGTAATTCTGATATCTCCGAGAAATCCCAGCATTCCAATAACAAAGGCACAAAGCAGTCCCGGAAGTTCTCTAGGGAATTCGATAAATCCACGTTGTACCGCTGTGACATGATAGACTTCCTTGTAATAATTAGCATAGACAGAATCACTAAGTCCGTTGCCAAAAGCAACTGCGGAAATCAAGATTAGAAACATAAATATTTCCGGGCGCATGTTCAAAATTTTGTTTTTCATATGTAGTACCCCTTTTAACTTGGCTTATCACTAGGATTTCCTCTACCCGCTCCTATTTGGCCACTTTTATTTTATAGCTTAATCTTATATATCTTAACACGTTTCTATCTATTGGAATAGATATTTTATTCAATAACTGCGAAAAATATAAGAAAGGATTATTGACAGATGAGAAAATTCCCTCACCTTTCAATAATCCTTTCGGCTTTTATTATATATTATTAACTTTGAAAACAATATTATCAATGATAATTATCTTATTCCTTGACAGTTACCACTACAAAATCACCCATTGCATGGTTTACTTCAAAGACAAGATTTAAGAATCCATTCTCCCAGTAGGAATATCCTCTCGCAGACTTTCCTTCCAAACCATTATCAAATTGTTTTAATAAAGATACCATTTTATCTAAATTGGTAGAACCTTCTAAGTCTTCAACATTCTGAGCTTTAAAGAGTTCTTTCATCGAGATTCCTTCTGTCTGTATTGTATAAAACTTTGTATTCAGAAGTCTGTCCGCAACTGTATTTAAATCTGCGGTTGAGCTTAAACCGACATTTTCTCCTGTCTTCATATAGATATTGTAAGAGGACAATGAAGCGGATGGGTGAGCAGAACCTTCGGTAGAGACATATTTGTTACATACGATAGATAGTAAAAACATATCTGACGTCTTTACTTCATATGATATTTCGACTACATCCTTGTCTCCCCAGCCTTCTCCGTTTGCTTTGGCTTCCTTCTTAAAAATAGAATTCCATTTATCCTGCATTTTAGTATCAGCCCATCCTTTAATCTGCGGATATGAAATCTTTACGAGATCCGTGTTCTTGTATTCCACCATATTTACGGTATACTCAGGGGTAATTTCCGATGAATCTGTTTCTTCTGTTTCTTCTTTGGTCTCTTCCTTAGTCTCTTCTTTTGTTTCTTCCTTTGTTTCTTCCTTTGTTTCTTCTTTGGTAGCTTCTTTCGTTACAGTTGCTTCCTTCGTCGGTGCAATCTCAGTATCTTCAGGAGTTACTGCTTCTGTTACTACTGCTTTCCCGGTTATATCATCAGCACCTTCTGTTGCTGTATTTTTCTGTTTGCTTTGGCATCCAACACATACTATCGTTGTAATTAATAGTACTGACAATAATAATGATTTTTTCATATGATCTCCTTTTTATGCTTTACAATGATATCCTGCTTATTTTCAAGCATTCTCGTATGATACCCCATCTTGTATCTTTAAGCAAGTTTTTTAAAGGTTAGTTTGTCGGAAAAGAAATATTTAAATTGATATTTTGTTAGGATTAGCATATTATAAAATCATATTAATGATTGTTTCATTACTTAAAATAATTATTTTCTATGAACGAATATTCATGAAATGATGAAATCGGTTTATAGGTTTCCGCAAATGAATAACCTAACTATAGGATAAGGGAGTATCAATATGAAAACACAAGAAAATCTAAAAGAAATTTATCTTGCCGGAGGATGTTTCTGGGGCACAGAAAAATATTTAGCAAATATAGATGGTATTATAAAAACTGATGTTGGATATGCGAATGGCAATACCGTAAATCCAAGTTATGAAGAGGTCTGTCACAAGAATACGGGACATGCCGAGACAGTACGCGTCTACTATGATCCATCCAAAATACGACTGCAGTTCATATTATCGCTATACTATGATGTGATTAATCCTACTTCTATCAATCGCCAAGGCGGTGATACAGGTAGCCAATATCGCACTGGTATTTATTACGTAGATTCCTCCGACCTAGATACTATTAAGAATTCTATTGCTGAACTTCAGACAAAACATGATAAGCCAATTGCAATTGAGGTTCTGCCTTTATCCAATTACTACCTTGCCGAAGAATATCATCAGAAATATCTGGATAAGAATCCCTCCGGATACTGCCATATTCCATCAGCAAAATTTGAAGAAGTACGACACGCGAAAGATAATCTGTAGACAAATCGTCTTATATTATTATTGCATTTTCTTGTAATTGATATTTGAAAATTACCTGATTATTGGTATTCCTGGATTATATTATTGTATAGAAAACAACATGGCTATTTCTGTTTTAGGATTATATCGACCTATAGAGGACAACATAATTATTTGTATTCTGGATTAATTTAAGATAGAGAAAAATACTTGTTGTACAGATTAAACACTAATGCTATAGTACTTCTAACATAATAAATAGCAAAGCAGATAAAAATCTGTGACGCAAAGCTATAGGGCCTGTAAAATGGCAGCCAGTTACATTACTTGTCGAATTATCGAACATTGCATGTAATAGGTGCAATGTTTTTTTTGCATAAAGACTGTTTTTAGTCATCAGGTAAACCTCTGGCAACTGTTGAGCGTCAACACTAGTACTGACATGATATTGACTGAAGATAATCAGCTGAAATGTTTGAATATTACAAAATTATATTACAGAAAGGTGGCATAGGGCTCTGCTTCCACTCTATATATTGGGATCAAAGCTCCAGACATTATGAACAAAGAAAGACAGATTATTGAAATTTCAGAACATCTAAATGGAACGGAAGACGGTTGGGAAACAATTAAAGTTATGAGCCTTTTTAAGAATGTTATCATGGATGGAATTGTTAAAAATGATTGTGGTAATACCTTTATGGGAAAGAAATTCCGCGTTGCCTATAAAGAAACAGAAAACGGAAGATGCTGGATAAAAGCTCATACTATCGTATATTAATTTATCATTACTATCCTTCCAGAAAACTGACAGTCCTATTTGATAATAATTCAAAAAGCTGACATTAATATTTTGAATATTTCTAAAAAGTAGACAGTCATATGATGAACAATACAAAAAGCTGACATTATTGTTTTGAACTCCTTTTATATTGTAATATCCAGTGAAATTAACTGTTTTATTACAAAGGGACTCTTCAAAAATAAAAGTCAGCTTTTTCGTATTATTTTTATTCTAATTTCATTTCCAATTCGCAGGGGTCTATGATAGCTTAACTTTGTTGCACTCCTTACTTTAATTTTCTAACTTTGTTTCCCCTGTATAGATTAATATCGCATCTCTTAGGAATTCTGCTTTTCCCGGTTGATCTTTATCATAATAGGCTTTAAAACGTTCATCCGCGGTATACATCTTAGCAAGACCTGCATGCGCTTCACTGCTATAACTTTTCCAGGTATAGGAAAGCCATTTGCGATGCAGTTCTGCTGTTTTTTGGCCAAGGGCTCCTGCAGGATCTTTGGTAGCAAAAGCAGCCTCCAGGGTAGAAAGTACTTCCTGACCTAACTTTTCGTATTCCGCATAATCCTCTTCCGACATGTTTAACATTTTCTGATTTGATTCATTTACCACTTCTTCACCATATTTTGCTCTAGCTTCTTTCCCGTATTCTTTTTCATTATCTTCTATCAATTTCTTCTTGAATCCATTAAACTTTTCCTTATCGTTCATTTTCAATCTTCCTTTCCGGTCTTCTATTGTCTTTTCAACATTTTCAATCAATAAATCTATCTGTTGCCTTTGTGCAAGGAGTTTTGTAAGGTGCTCAACGAGCGCAGCGGTTTCATTAAAATCTTCCGAGGTAATAATGTCACCAATCATTTCAAGGTTCACTCCCATCGCGCGATAAAGAAGAATCTGCTGTAATTGATTTACCTCTTTCTCACCATAAATTCGGTATCCTGACGAATTGATTCTTGCCGGCTTAAGAATTCCTATCCCATCATAATACCTGAGTGTTCTGGTGCTGACCCCAGCTATCTTGCTTAAATTAAGTATTGTATATTCCATCTGTTCATCCTCCTTACTTCATAAGTGTATACCTTGACGTAACGTCAATGTCAACAGATATTTTCATATTTTAACATTTGTTTTTTTTAATAACTTAACTTCTTCCTTCCAATCTAACTTCTTATTTCAAATATGAAATAGATTAGTTCTTATTTGATAACCCCACTTCTTGTTTCAAATGTGAACTACACTTTTTATTTAATGTTTTAAGCTTCCTCTTCTGTTTTAAACAATGCTTTTAAATCCTCTAATTCCACTCTTTGCTCCGGATTGAAATCCTCAGAAACAAAGTATTGAATTATGGCGCATTTTAGACTTTTCATTTCGATACAGTCTTTTGCATTAGTATCTAAATCAAGACAGCAGATCATAACCTTTCCATTAAGGACTTTTGCTTCAAATAAATTAGAATATTTATGGTTATTATAAAAGTTGGGAACAAACATAGTAATTGGCTGATACCCAGCGAGGGAATCTAAATTAATTGAGACACCACTCTCTAATATATTTTTCCATTCATGATCCGCATAATTCTTGGTCGTAAAATATTTTTCAAATAAGGGATGTTTATTATCAATTATCATACCACAAGGATTGATACTTTCAAAATGTACGGGACTCCAAAATACAGGAAAAAATTTGCTTGGACCAATTTGGCTGATATGATTTGGCGTTATCATAAGAACAACATTTTCACCTTGTTGTAGCTTAAGGATTGCTTCCTCATTTAAATTATCATAGCAATTTTCTACATTTAATTCGAATGGTTCTTCTTCGTACACCCATATGTTCCATGAGTTCCAATGACTTGTATTTAGAATGCCTGCTTTCAGAACAAATGAATTTCTGCCTTTTAATCCACTGAATATATTCGTTTTAATATGCATATAGCCAGAGTATAGGCCAATTGGTACTTCCTCTACCTGGAAGGTCTCTGTCCAAACTATATTTTGCTCGTTATCTTCTAGACTTATGACAATTTCAACATCTCGTAAGGCTTTCTTTCCATAGTGTGCTATTTCTATATCAGCAACAAATTTTTCACTTGTCTTGTATATAAATTTCTCCATCTTAACAAGCACAACTGTTTTGTTACAGAATGACAGGAAATCTTCCACGGATCCAATTCCCTTGCTATCCATGAAGCAGTCTAACAATCCAACCGTTGCGGTACTCTGCCCGGGGAAGTCATGCAGACCTAATAATTGTGTTCCTGCAAGTCCCTTTGTCCGAAGCGCAGCTTCTAATTCTGCCTTATATAAAAGCCAGGCTAAATTACCGGAAGCCCTTACAAAATCAGGCAGATAGGATAATAGATTTTTTTCTTCCAAGTCTTTTTTAATTACTTCTAGATTAATCGGTTTTAGGACACCTGTATACTTAGAAATTTCTGAAACGTTAGGATAGACCGCATATTGCCCAACTTCATGTGATAAGACCGGTATCTTTCTCTTTTGAACCCCTTCCAAAAAATCCAGGCTGGTTCCTGTTACTAACGCATCCAGGAAGAATTGTCCTCTTATTCCTGTCCCCTCCACTGACTGGGCGATAAACAGATCATCTTGCCTGGTCACAGTTCTATCCCAATTAGTTGATAAGGTATAGAACAAATAAGGATTTCTTTCTCTCAGTATTTCAATCATTTTTTCTAATAATTTGAAATCTCCATTTAATTCATTTCCATTGCTATAGATGCAGAAAGAAGGATGGATCGAATAAGTGTCAATGATACGCTTTGCTTCTTTCGGAAGATAACGATAGTGTTCTTCATAACTTCCTACCAGATATCCGGTCCAGTCATCCATCCATACAGGGCCTTCGACTTGCAAATATACTCCTAATTGATCCGCAGCTTCAAATGCTGCTTCCGGTGGGCACCAGGAATGAAATCTTACATGGTTTAAGCCATAAGCTTTCGTTGTTGCAAAAAATTCTTTCCAGGATTTAAGATCCATTGGCGGATATCCGGTATATGGATAGACACAGCAGTCAATATTCCCTCTTAAGAATCTTTGAATCCCATTCACTCGAAGGATTCCGTCCTTATGATCAAGTTGTCTGAATCCTATCTGTTTATGAAAGATACCGGATATACTTCTTCCTTCTAGATGCCCTGATACTATAATTTCTAATGTATAGAGCATCGGTTCAAATTCATCCCAAAGCGTAATCTGGTCGGTTAAAGGTAATATTATCTTTGCTCTCTCTGTCTTGCTTGATATGGTAATTGATTGAACCTGACTTATTAAAATGCTCTCTTCTTTCTTAATTCTTACCTCTAACGTGATTGGTACTTTAAACCTAAAATCATTGCACAAATCAAAGGATACGCTGATTTCTTTCTGATCCAGCATAACTCCTGACACAATATTTTCAATTACTACTCGCTCTTCTGCTTGAATTTCAACCCGTCCTACGATTCCATTCCAAATCGTCTGAGTTTCATCCGTATAAGCACTTGGATTTGGGCCTAACTTTTGAATATCTCGATTATCTATTCTTATCGTTAATCTTTGTTCCAATCCATAGGTAATATATTCTGTCAAATCATAAGTATGCGGTGTTGAGAGGCTGTCCTGTTTTCCAATATAATGATTGTCAATCCATATACTGCTTTCAAACATCACACGTTCCAAAAACAGCACGATCCTTTTCTTCTCATATTTCTTATCAATGCAAAAATTAGTCTGATACCATGCTGCACCTAAATACTTATATTCCTCACGTAAGCACCGAACGGCATCCTTCGAAAGCGTTTTTTCCACTTGTACCGGATTGCCTATATGATTCGAGGCTGTCGTACCTGGAATCACAAATCCCTTGCTGGTCAAGGTTCTCTGATGCCATTCCTGCTGAATGCCCTTATCTTCTTCATCTAATTCATAGTTCCACATTCCGTGTAAACCGATTATTGTATTCATAATTTACCTCATTTCTGTGCATATTTATTGTAGCCTATCCACATGTTTATTGTGCATGTCTGTTGTCCAGGTTTATTTCGCATGTTTATTACGTATTTCTATTGTGTATGTCTTTTGTGTATGTCTTTTGTGTATGTCTTTTGTGTATGTCTATTTTGTATGTCTAATATGTATGTCCATTTTGTATGTCTATTGCAAATGTCTATTTTGTATAATTTCTGGTTTCTTTCCTATAACGCAGACAGTTCATATTATTATTATCGAATGTCAGAGCTTTTTCAAAGGCTTGTTCCGCTTCTGCAAGTTTACCGAGTCCAAGCTTCCCCAAACCAATAAGATAGTTGCAATGAACTTGATTTCTAGTCTTCAAATCCTCTTCAAAAATCAGGAAATCAGGAAGAGAAACTGCAAAGTATTCAATTCGAGGGTTATCATGAAGATGTTTTTCACCATAATCCACCAACTGATGAAATCTTGCATTTGCTCCCTCTGAATCTCCCAGCTTTTGTTTTGCATACCCTTGGAATAGAATCATATCTGCCGGTTGGTCGTTATAGTACATGGCTCCTGCCAGTTCCTCCGTTCCCTTAGAAGCCTTGAGGAAATACTCTCTTGCTTTTTCTGTTTCTCCAAGAGCCTCCATCACACAGCCCAGGTAATATAGAATATCATTATCTTTTGTCCCTTCTAATTTACCTTCTCCTAAGTTTTCCGGGTAAATGAGAGCTTTTAACAGGTACTCTTTTGCTTGTTCGTACTCTTTTTGTATTATTTTTTTCTTTGCCATTTCCACTAAAGCTACGGTATACTGCTTTGTAATTTTACCTTCTCCACCTTCCCAAGGATGGAATTTATGACTCATAATCAGTTCATAGGCTTCCTCCTGCCGTTCAAGAAGATTCTTAAGAGTTATATATTCAATAAAGGAATCATCTCTTATTCGAAACGTCTCTTGGTACATTTCAAAGTTCCCTATTCGTTCTTGAAAGGGCATACCAAATTTCTTATACAGCTGATCTAACTCCATAAAAATCCTAGCATCTTTTGTATTTAACGCAAATGCTTTTTCCAAAATTCTTCTTGCTTTTTCCGTTTCATGATCTTTATTGTAATAAGAAAGAGCTAAATTACGAAGAACAATGGTAAAACTATCATCTAAATTTGCAGAACATTCCCATAATTTTGTAGCTGTTGCAAATTGTAAC
>JBASOB010000524.1:0-6331 GCA_049657865.1 Mobilitalea sp. | reverse complement strand
TATGGATATCGATTATATGGACCATTATAAAGTATTTACCTTTGATGAGAGATGTTTCCCTGAAATGAAAAATATCATTCAAAATTTATCGGATCAGGGATTTAAAATAGTTACAATTATTGATCCTGGCGTAAAAATAGAAAAAGGATACTTCATGTATGAGGAAGGAATCAAGAATGACTATTACGCGAAGGACAATATAGGTAACGTGTATGAAAATGCAGTATGGCCAGGACCTTCCGTGTTCCCTGACTTCTCGGAGGAAGAAACCAGAGAATGGTGGGGGGATAAGCAAAAGCTTTTGCTGGATAAGGGAATTCGTGGAGTCTGGAATGATATGAATGAACCAGCAAGCTTTCAAGGTGAATTGCCAGACGACGTACAATTTAAAGACGAAGGCAGAGGAGCCGATCATAGGAAAATCCATAATGTATATGGACATCTTATGGCAAAGGCTACCTTTGAAGGAATTCGAAAACACGATTTAAGAAGACCGTTTATCATTACGCGTGCCTGCTACAGTGGGTCACAGAAGTATTCTACCGCTTGGACAGGAGATAATCATAGTATCTGGGCACATTTGCAGATGGCAATTCCGCAGCTGTGTAATCTTGGTATGAGTGGAATGGCTTTTGTTGGAACTGATGTTGGAGGATTTGGCTCTGACTGTACCGCAGAACTGTTAAGTCGCTGGGTACAGGTAGGATGTTTCTCCCCGCTTTTCCGAAATCACAGTGCAATGGGAACGCGCAGGCAGGAACCTTGGGCATTTGATGCGAATACGTTAGAGATAAACAAGAAGTATATTAAACTGCGTTACCGTTTACTGCCGTATTTGTATGACTTGTTCTGGGAGTGCCAGAAAGAGGGTCTCCCGGTTTTGCGTCCTTTGGTCATGGAATATCAGCAGGATGAGAAAACAAAAGAAATGAATGATGAATTCCTATTAGGCAGCAGCATTTTAGTTGCACCGGTGGTGAACCAAGGCCAGAGAGTACGTATGGTATATCTTCCACAAGGCCAATGGGTAGACTTCTGGACAAAAGAAGTAGTTCAGGGAGAAAATTATCTGCTAAGGGAAGCACCTCTAGATACCTGTCCTATTTATATCAAGTCGGGAAGTATTATCCCGAATTATCCGGAGATTCATTATGTGGGCGAGAAAGAAATCGAGGAATTAACCCTGGATATTTACCCGGGAGTCTGCGAATATCATCATTTCCAGGATAATGGTGAAGATTATGACTATCAGCAGGGAATTTATAATGAATACTGTTTTACTCTGAACGAAAAACGTGAACTTACAATAGAATTATCCCACCAAGGTTACGAAAAAGTATACCAGTCCTTCCGCATCTTATGTGATAACCAAGAGAAACGGGTTGAATTTCATGGCGAGACAATAATGTTCGAGGTATAGAAATACCGTAGAGTAGATAGCGATGATAATATATTTTATTAGTTTAGAACTATAATAAAAATGTTCGTCTTACTGGAGCAGATAGAAAACCTCTGTTCCAGTGGGACGAACATTTTTTATATTTACTATGCTGACTTTTCAAATTGTGAATTATACAACTTCGCATAGAATTCACCTTTTGCAAGCAGTTCATCATGAGTTCCCTGCTCCACAATATCACCTTCGTTCATTACTAGAATTAAGTCTGCATCACGAATAGTAGATAGGCGATGAGCAATAATAAAGCTGGTTCTTCCCTTCATCAGAGTATCCATAGCTCTTTGAATCAGGGTTTCGGTCCTTGTATCAACAGAGCTGGTTGCTTCATCCAGAATTAGAATCTTCGGATCCGCAAGGATTGCGCGAGCAATCGTTAACAGCTGTTTCTGACCTTGGGATACATTGCTAGCTTCTTCATTTAGCACCATATTGTAACCGTCAGGAAGGGTGGAGATGAAATGATGAACATGAGCTGCTTTTGCAGCTTGAACAACTTCTGCGTCGGTTGCTGATAATTTGCTGTATCTTATATTATCCATAATGGTTCCGTTGAATAACCAGGTATCTTGGAGTACCATACCGAACAATTTCCTTAAATCGCTTCGATCAAAATCCTGGATATTATGTCCGTCAATCAAAATCTCACCGCTATTAATATCATAGAAGCGCATGAGGAGCTTAACCATAGTAGTCTTGCCGGCACCGGTAGGACCAACGATGGCAATTTTTTGCCCTTTTCTTACGACCGCACTAAAGTCATTGATAATAGTTTTATCTGCATTGTACCCGAAATGTACTTGTTTGAATTCTACAGTTCCGTCAATATCTTCAATAGATACCGGACTTTCTACAGTCTGTACTTCTTCTTCGACTGCTAAAAACTCAAATACTCTTTCTGCAGCAGCAGCAGTAGACTGGAACATATTTGCAACTTGTGCCAACTGAGTAATCGGCTGGGTAAAGTTACGGATATACTGGAAGAATGATTGAATCTGCCCAATCTTAATCTTTCCTTTGATGGTTAAATACCCACCAAGAATAGCAACTCCAACATAACCTAAATTACCGATAAAAGACATTACAGGCATCATTAGACCGGATAAAAACTGTGACTTCCAAGCGGATTCGTATAGTTTATCATTTTTTCCGTCAAACTCTTTGGCTGCATCCGCTTCTTTATTAAAGGCCTTTACAATATTATGACCGCCATAGACTTCTTCTACCTGACTATTTACATGACCAAGATATTCTTGCTGCTGTACGAAATATTTCTGTGAGTTCTTCATTACAAATGCAAGCAGAACCATGGAGATCGGTACGATCAGGAGAGCCAGCATGGTCATAGACAAATTGATGCGTAGCATCATAATGAATACACCGATGATAGTAATAACAGAGGTAATCATCTGACTTAAACTTTGATTTAAACTCTGTCCTAGAGTATCAACATCATTTGTGACTCTGGATAATATCTCGCCATGAGAGGTAGTGTCAAAGTAATTCATCGGCATACGGTGAATCTTCTCAGAGATATTCTTACGGAACTGATAGGTTACTTTCTGCGAAATGCCGGTCATAAAAAGTCCCTGAATAAAGGAAAACAAGGAACTTGCAGCATATAATATTATTAAGGTAATTAGGATTTTTCCTAACGCGGAAAAGTCGATTCCATCTCCACCCTTGATTTTACTAACTAATCCTTCGGTAATCTTAGTGGTTGCATCACCCATAATCGTAGGACCGATGATAGAAAAGATAGTACTGCCGATTGCGAACAGTAGGGATAGTAAAAATCCAATCTTATATTTTGATAAGCTTGCTACTAATTTTCGCATGGTTCCCTTGAAGTCTTTTGCTTTCTCGCCAGGACCCATTCCGCCGCCGGGACCCATTCCACCACCAGGTCCCATACCGCCGGGACCTCTCTTAGGCCTTGTAGTGCTTGAAGCCGCTTTCACTTCGGGGCTGTTAGAATCAAGATTCACAGACTGTGCGGTTTTGTTGTTTAAGGAAGATTTATTATCTTCTGATTTCATTTTTTTACTGTTCATAATCCAACTCCTCCTTTGATAATTGAGAAGAAGCAATCTGCTGATATACTTCACAATTTTGTAAAAGTTCTTTATGTGTTCCTTTGCCGACAATACGGCCATCGTCGAGAACTAAGATTTGCTCTGCGTTCATAATCGTACTGATTCTTTGAGCTACGATAATGACGGTACTATCTGATATCTCTTCTTTCAATGTTTTACGAAGCGTAGAATCGGTTTTATAATCAAGGGCAGAGAAACTGTCATCAAAAATATAGATTTCAGGATCTTTTGCAATCGCTCTCGCTATGGAAAGTCTTTGTTTCTGTCCTCCGGACACATTAGTTCCACCTTCTGAGATAGAAGAATCATAACCCTCTGTCTTAGCATCAATGAATTCTTCTGCCTGAGCAATGCGGGCAGCTCGTTTTACAAAATCTATAGTAGCCTCTGGATTTCCAAATTTAATGTTGGATTCAATCGTCCCGGAGAAGAGAACACCTTTTTGTGGTACATATCCAAGCTTATCTCTTAAGTTATGCTGCGTCATTTTAGTAATGTCAGTACCATCGATTAAGATTTTACCGGAAGAGATATTATAGAATCTTGGAATTAAATTAATTAAAGTCGATTTGCCACAGCCAGTACTACCGATAATGGCAGTAGTTTCACCAGGCTTAGCAGTGAAGGTGATATCTGATAGAACATCTTCTTCCGCAAGAGGATAGCGGAAGGTGACATTCTTGAATTCAAGAACACCTTTTAAATTTGAATTTATAGTTTCGGCAATTTCAGGATCCTTTATTACTGTTTGAGTAGATAGGATTTCATCAATACGTTTCGCTGCAACTGCAGCTCTTGGAAGAATAATGGAAACCATGGAAAGCATTAAGAAGGAGATTATAATCTGCATCGTATACTGAATAAATGCAATCATATCACCGATTTGCATCGTACCTGCGTCAATTCCTTTCGCGCTTGCCCATATGATTAAGATAGAGATTAAATTCATTATCAACATGAGGGCAGGCATCATAAAGGTCATGACACGATTTACGAATAAGCTGTTTTTTGTCAGATCAACATTTGCTTTATCAAACCGCTTCTCTTCATAATCTACAGTGCTGAAAGCTCGGATTACTGGAAGACCGGTTAATATTTCTCTCATAACTAAGTTGATACGATCTACTAATTTCTGCATGATTTTGAACTTCGGCATTGCAACGATGAGCAAGGAGCCAATCAATATAAGGACAGCAGCTACAGCAACAACTAATATCCATCCCATCGAAGTGTCCGTGTTTAAGACTTTGATAATTCCACCAATCGCTAAAATGGGAGAGTAAATTACCATACGAAGCATCATTACGATCAGCATTTGAACTTGTTGAATATCATTGGTACTTCGCGTAATCAGAGAGGCGGTTGAAAATTGATCCATTTCCGTATTGGAAAATGATAATACTTTATGGAATACGCTGCTGCGGAGGTCTCGACCCATTTTGGCAGCAACTCTCGCTGACAGAAAAGTAACCAGAATGGAAGCAAGCATAGCGGCTAGAGCAATTGCAATCATCTGGATACCAATATGCAGGATATAATCAGTTTGGATTTTGCTGACATCAACGCCTACCGCTTTGTATTCGGAAGATACATAGGAAATGGCAGTCTGCGTAACCGTGAGTTCAGGCATTACAGAAAACTGTTCACGAACACTTGGAATCATGGCAGCATTTGCTTCGGCAGGAAGTAAAGCAAGGATTTCAAATACGTCCATGTCTTCTGAAATTGTATCTGCTGGCATATTTGCCAGTAAACTTTCTTTCATAAGAGTGGAAATATTACTATCATTTTCCAGACTATACACGATTGTCATAGGCAAAGCAAAGGCATCTGTAATTTCATCTTTTGCTTCACCATCCCAGAAATAGATACTCTCGGCAGCTAATCTAGGGTATTTCTCTGATAAATCAGCCCACTCAGACTTGCTGTAATCGGCCTCCGATAGAAGGGTATAATGAGGAAGAATAATAGCCTTCTCGGCATCTGTCATGAACAGGGTGAGTTTATCTAATTCGGTACTCCGAAGAATATCAGGAGTCGCACTATTAATACCGCTTTTTATAATTCCGACATTTACGATATCAGAAGTATAGGAGGGTAAGGCCAAATCACAGGCAGCCTGTAGAAATAATAGGGCAGTGATGATTATGATTGGCACGATTGATTTCTTTAAAAATTTCAATAATTTAAACATAAGAATTCCTTTCTTGTTACATATTGATTGTACAGAAGCATTAAAACCGCTATTTCTTATCCCGATATATATTGCTTCGGATTTTCTCTGTTAAACGAAGATAGACTTGAAGTTCCTCTTTACTAAAGCCTTGAAATAACTTTTCAGTTAAGGAGGCCAAGAATTTCTTCCCTTCTTCTGCGTGCTTTTGACCAAGAGGAGTAAGATAGACGCGCATTATACGTTTGTCTGCTTCATCAGCTGTGCGATAAACATATCCATTTGCTTCCAACTTATTTAGCATTCCAGTGATAGTGGAGGGCTTTACACAATTTCTCTTAGATAATTCTTTTTGTGTAATCCCTTCGATGGCATTGATTAAGTTTAACAACTGCGGCTGTCCAGGGTATAATTTTTTAGCAGCCAGATCCTGATAGGAAAGCTGATGAATCGCTTTGAATACTTCAGAAAATACGTTGATTAATTGTTTCATTTCAGCGTTCATATTTGGACAGCTCCTTCCTGCGCGAATATGTTCTTTCTTCGCACTACTTGAGGAAATAATCAAATATTGATTAGGCACCTAAGTAACATGTATTATAGCAC
>JBASOB010000523.1:0-2499 GCA_049657865.1 Mobilitalea sp. | reverse complement strand
ATATGGAATAGAGTCAGAGAATACAGTAGTTCTTTATCATATAGAGGATAATGGAACTGCAAGGGTACTATGGCAGGATTCTATTGCCAATGCAAGTTTCGTCTGTACAGGTGAGGATTATCTTTTTACGATCACGGAAGAAGAGGATTATGCAGAGATTTATCTTTACAGACAAACAGGTGATTCCTATCAGTTCCTTGATTCGAAGAGAATAGAAGGCGGATTATTGTGTCATATTGCATATTCTCCAAAGAATAAAGCTTTATACGGGGCATGTTATGGTAGTGGAACAATATTTGCAGTCCAGGTTGAGAAGGATTGTTTTGGAGAACTTTTATATCATGAAATACAGCAGACTTCAGAGTCGAAGGCTTTAACAAGAGCGCATTGCGTATTGTTGAATAAGGCAGAAACGCAGCTGATCACAGTTAATATTGCTCAGGACATGATCTGTTATTATGATATTTCAGAGGGAAAGCTTACTTATCAGCATCAATTCTCGCTTCCTAAGGGAGTGGGACCAAGACATGCAGTGCTTTCTCGAGACGAAAAACTTCTCTATATCATAACGGAATATTCGAATGAAATATTTGTTTATGAGAATTTCGGGGAACATGGTCTGCTGCAGCATATTTCTACCCTGTCTGAGGAATTTAAGGGAATTAGTAATTGCTCGGCAATCTGTTTTTCAAAGAATCATGATTATCTATATGCTGCAAACCGTGGAGCAGATACCATTACTTTGCTTGAAGTTGAGAAAAATGGAACACTAATTCGAAGGACAGAATATGACTGTGGAGGAAAGCATCCAAGACACATGATGATATCCAAAGACGGTAATTATTTAGTGATCAATAATCAAAATTCTAATAATGTAGCGATCGATATCCTAGATAACATAAGCGGAGCAATTAGAACACAATTTCTTTCAATTGAATTTGCAGCTCCAAGTGGAGTTGTAGAACAATAATTTCATCATAATAAACAAGCTTTTCTCTAGGGGGCAATCATAATGTAGCTATAAGGCATCTCAAATACCAAGAAGTACAAGGAATCGTGCTTTTCTTACACAAAGCAATTTTAGCTTTGTGTAAGAAAAGCATATTTTTATGGTGAAAATCCGATTGTTAATCCGATATAATCAGATAGTTTGTGAATAATGTACTAGTAAACAGATAATTCGTTGCAATAATTGGTTATAGTTGATATAATAAGTAAGAGACTGTAATTGTAAAACATTAAACTTGAGAACACAAAGCTGTCTAACTATTTGATTAATAACACAATGAGGAGGGCAAGTTCCCGATAAAAATTGGAGAGAATAATATTTCCAAAGAAGACACGACAATTGAAATCTGAGAAGCAAATATAAACTCTCATAATAATCAAGGGAAGAGATACCTCCGAAAATAAGGGGGATACCAATGAACGAAATAATTCAAAAATGTAGTTGCTGTCCGCAAGAAGATAAGCAGAAATATGATGAAATTGCGAATGTCATTGACCTTTATAAGGATAAGGAAGGTAGTCTCATTCAAATTCTTCATTTAGCACAGGAAATCTACGGTTTTTTACCTCTGGAATTACAAAAATATATTGCTAGCTCTTTGGATATACCTCTGTCGGAAGTCTCCGGCGTCATTACCTTTTATTCTTTTTTCTCTACAAAACCAAGAGGATTGCACACGATTCGGGTGTGCCTTGGTACTGCTTGCTATGTCAGGGGCGGGAAGAAGCTCGTGGAACGGTTGCAGGATATTTTAAATGTCCAGATGGGAGAAACAACCCAGGACGGTAAATTTACCTTTGAAATAGCCAGGTGCATTGGTGCTTGTGGATTAGCACCAGCCTTGATGATTGATAATGTTGTCTACAAACAGGTGAATGTCAACAAACTTGAGTCAATTCTTTCTAAATATTAGAAGGCACAGGGGGTGAATCATTTGAACATGGAAAAGATTGCATCGATAAAAGATTTAGAAGTGATTAAACAAGAATATAACGATAAATTAAACAAATATAGATATCAGGTATTACTATGCGGAGGCGCGGGTTGCATCTCCTCTAACAGTATTGATGTAAAAAATGCAGTAATCGATGAGATTATGCAGAATAATTTAACACAGGATGTAAAATTCATAGAAACAGGGTGTATGGGTACCTGTGCTGTGGGACCGGTTATGCTGATTTTACCGGAGAGAATCTACTACACAGAATTAACTCCGGAAATTGCACGAAGTATCATTCGAAGTCATATCCTAAAAGGTGAGATTTTAGAAGAGCATACCTTCTATGATAATTCAAGACATAAGCATATCCCGAAGATGGAGGATATTGATTTCTTCAAAGAACAGGTGAAAATAGCCTTGCGTAATTGCGGAGCCATGGAATATGACAGCATCAACGCTTATATTGCAAGAGATGGTTTTCTTGCTGCGGGTAAAGCACTTACTCTGATGAAACCGGAAGAAATTATAGGTGAAATGAAGACCTCAGGAC
>JBASOB010000522.1:0-1891 GCA_049657865.1 Mobilitalea sp. | reverse complement strand
GAGTTCGGTATTTGTTGTAACCAATGCATTGAGGTTGAGATTTTTCAAACCTAAGAGCTGATAAGTGGAAAGAACCATATTGGCTCATAAACAGATATATTTTAACAAGAATTATTTTTCAATAGATAAACAATGATAGGACAGAATTGCATTTCAAAGAGGTATAACATATAAGCATAGGACGGAATTTTAGTTCTAAGAGAGGAAAGATACAAGCATAGGACAGAATTTTAGTTCTAAGAGAGGAAAGATACAAGCATAATATAAGGCTGCTACTCTAAGAGTTGAAGGATGTAAGCATAGGACAGAATTTCAGTTCTATGAGAAGACAGAATTGCAGTTATAGGAGATGAAAGATACAAGCATAAGACAGAATTAAATTTCTAAGATATAAAACAAAAAAACAAGTAAAAAATACATTTTTAGAAAATATAAAATTAAAGGAGAGAATTATAATGAAGAAAATAATTGAAATCAAAGGAATGAGCTGTGGACATTGTCAGGCAAGAGTAGAAAAGGCGTTGAATGAAATTGATGGAGTAGAGGCAAAAGTTGATCTGAAGAAAAATAGAGCAGTTGTCACCCTGTCAAAAGAGGTAACAGATCAAACCATGAGCAGTGCTGTAATAGAAGCTGGTTATGAGGTGACCAATATTACCGAGAAGAAAGGCCTATTTGCATAGGATTTGGTGGATTTCATGAGAGCAGATAAAGAAAAAGTAGGGCGATTGCTTCGGACAGCCAGAGGACAAATTGATGGTATATTAAAGATGATAGAAGAAGATCGATACTGTATCGATATTTCTAATCAATTGATAGCAACAGAGGCTGTCTTACATAAAGCAAATCGTGAAGTCTTGAACGCTCACATAGATATGTGCGTAAAAGAAGCAATTGAATCTGGTCAGACAGAAGAAAAGCTTCAGGAAATCAGAAGTATTGTGGATAAACTGACGAAATAAGAACATATTATTTAAAGCTAAGAGATATTTAGTAAAATTGGTATTATGTTAATTGTTTCAGAAAACTGTTATTATCTAATACATTCAGTAAATTTGATATTAAGCAATTTGATTCATGAAACATTATGCAATGCATTTAAAGAAATAGATATTATGTAATTTGTTTAATAAAAATGTGTCATAATGCGAATTTATATGAAATTAGCCGTAAATAATGCACTTGATTGTATTATTTATGGTTGAAATATATTTCCATCAATAATATACTATTTTATAACGATAACTGAGAGGTGGATGAATATATGTTATATCCTAAGAACCTAGAAAAGGGCTACCAAATAGGTGTTACAGCAACCTCAGCGGGGTGTGACGGAGAGGTTGATTTAGTTCGCTTGGAAAGTGGAATCAATCATTTTAAGGAGCTTGGATATTCGGTTGAAGTAACTGAGAATGTACAAACTATTTCGCAAAAGGGAAGAAGTTCGGATGCAAGAACCAGAGCAAAAGAACTAGAGGAATTATTCTCTAATACAAGGGTAAGGGCTGTCATCACATATAATGGCGGAGATTATTTAGTGGAGATGCTTTCCTTCGTTAATTTCGACTTGATTAAAGCGAATCCTAAGTGGGTACAGGGATACTCCGATACGACAGGACTTACGTTTGTCATTACAACGAATTGCGATATCGCAACTTTGTATGCTGAAAATTTCAGCAGTTTTGGTATGAAGAATTGGCATTATTCTCTGGAGAATAATATTAAAATATTAGAAGGTCAGGATATACTACAGGAAAGTTTTTCGGAGTATCAGGATGCATATCATGAGCGAATCACGGGATATGAAGAATATTTTTTAGATACCAAGGTTCAGTGGAAAAATATATATCCAGCTAATGATGAGAAGACAGATGAAATCAATATACAGGGA
>JBASOB010000521.1:0-13362 GCA_049657865.1 Mobilitalea sp. | reverse complement strand
CCCCAGGCTTGATTTTAAAACTAACATCGTTTAATACTTTGGTATCCTCATCGTAGGCAAAGGATACGTGATCGAAGCAAACTTCTCCATTAATTGGAGGAAGTTCAGATACAAGTCCGGTATCTTCAATTTCAGGTTTTGTATCCATGATATCAAAAATACGTTCTGCACCTGCAATATTGGTGATTAATTGATTATAAAAATTACTTAAATTCATAATTGGATGCCAGAACATGGAAATAAAATATCCAAAAGCAACAAGGGTTCCAACGCCACCGGCATCTACACCAAGGAGTTTAATAGCAACATAATACATAGAAATAGTGCCGACGCCCCAACAGAAATCGATGACAGAACCAAAAGCGTCATTTACAACAATAGCATCCACAAAGGAATCGCGGTGCTCTTTTAACAACTGATCAAAAGTTTCTTTCGTTTCTTCCTCAGCGGTGAAGCTTTGGATGATTCTCATACCGGATAAATCTTCGTGAATAAAAGCATTCAGATTAGAACTTTTCTTACGGTGAATCATCCATTTCTTATAAGAACGGAGCTGGATTAACCATAAACCGAATATCATAAGAGGAAGGCTGATCAGAGAGGCGAGAGCTAATCTCCAGTTCTTAACCAACATAATGGTAACAACAGCACAGATTGTAATAAAGTCCGGAATTAAAGTTGTTACACTGTTAGAGAGAACGTCTTTCAATGAATTAACATCGCCGATAATTCGTGCAAGAATCTTGCCCGTAGGTCGGCTGTCAAAAAAACTGAAGCTTAATTTTTGAATATGTGTATATAATTCTTGTCTTATGGTAAGAAGAACATCATTCGTTATCTTTGCCATAAGATACATACGTAATTTTACTAAGCCTACAAATAAAACATTGATAGCAACGGCTATGGCTCCAGTGATAAATAAACCGTGCATATCTTTATTTGCGATATTAACATCAATGGCACGCTCGATTAATAACGGGTTAATGATGGAAATTGTAACGATCATAAGCATAATAACTAATACGATCAGGATAAATAATTTGTAAGCAAGCATGTATTTAAATAATCTACTTAAAGTGATACTTTTATTGACGGACTTTAAATCTTCGTCGTCTTTGATTGCATTTACTGACATATGGCCACCGTCCTTTCGCTTGACACAATCGGCTTGGTGCTGATACCTGTTGATAAATATTCGCCATACTGTGCCATATATGTCTTATAGTAGTAGCCCTGATTCTGTAATAAAGTTTCATGAGTTCCACGTTCCACAATTTTTCCTTCTTCAAGTATAATAATTTCATCGGCATTTCGAACTGCAGAAATACGGTGAGCTATGATAACTTTTGTAGTATTTAACTGTGACAGAGCCTGTTGGATCATAAGTTCGGTCTCCATATCGAGAGCGGAAGTAGAATCATCGAGAACTAGAATCGGGGTTTTTTTAGCTAATGCCCGTGCGATACTAATGCGCTGTTTTTGACCACCGGACAGACCAACGCCACGTTCACCGACAATGGTTTCGTATTGACCATCCATACGCTCAATGAAATCCTTTGCTTGTGCAAAGGCAACCGCTTCCTGTACATCTTCTTCGAGTACCTGATGTTTTTTACCCATTTTTACATTCTCGCGAATGGTATCGGAGAAAAGGAAGACATCCTGCATTACTAAGGAGATACTGCCTCTGAGCTGCTTTAGACCTAAATCCTTAATATTGATACCATCTAATTTGATATCACCTTCGACGGTGTCATAAAAACGTTGTAAAAGATTAATAATGGAACTCTTACCGGTTCCGGTTGCGCCCATGATACCAATTGTCTTGCCGGCTGCCAAGTTAAAACTAATATCAGTTAAGATATTTTTATCGCCGAGACCAAAGGAAACATGATCAAACTGAATAGCGCCATGAACTTCTTCTAGTATTGCCGGTTGTTCCGGTTCTACAATAAGAGGTTGTTCGGCATAAACTTTTTTAATTCTTTGTGAAGAAGCTACGGCGGCAGCAAAACTATTGGACAGCCAGCCTAGCATTTCCATCGGCCATACAATATTCATTGAGTATTCTGTAAATGCACCTAAAGTACCAAGTGTAATATCTCCATTAATAACAAGATAACCACCAAAAATAATAGAGGTTAATGGTAGAAGCTTTGTTACAAATTGAAAATAAGGATAATACTTAATAAATACTTTGGACTGTTTCATGTTTAAATCATAATAGCGTTTGTTATGAGATAGAAATTTTGTAATTTCATGTTTCTCTCTGGCAAAAGCCTTTACAGTACGAACACCGGATAAGTTTTCCTGCGCAACGGTGTTAAGCTGAGCATTTTCTTCACTGATCGCTTCATAAATAACACCAAGTTTCTTCTCCATGACAAGGGCTAGTACACCCATTGCAGGAATGACTAGCGTCGGTAAAATAGCTAGGCTTGGACTTAATTGGTACATACAGAAAAGTACGATTCCGGTATGAATGACAACCTCGATGAGTAACATGCTGACATAGCCCAAACCTTCCCAGACGCGGTCCACATCATCTTTCACGCGGGACATTAATTCACCGGTGTTGGTCTTGTCAAAAAAGTTTAGGGATAAGCTCTGAATATGAACAAATAAATCCCTGCGGATATTAAGCGAAATCTTTGAGCTGATTAAATCAAAAATCAATTCTTTTAAGTACTGGAAGATACTTCTTCCGATACCAATGATAAAAATCAGGATGAGTACTTTTGGAAGAAGACCGATATTCCCCCCGACCAACACATCATCAATAATACGCTTTGTAACTTGCGGTGAAAGCATGTCTAGTGAGACAGCTATTATAATACAGAGTATCGCAAGCAGATAAGCAAACCAATATTTCAAAATGTACTTTGACATTTTCATAAATAAAATTCCTCCGTTCCCAGCATCCCTCAATGCCTAGGGTGTAATATAAAAAATAGAAATGTAAATCGACAGGTGTTGCCTGTCGTAGACTAATGAACCAGAGGTTCATAGAACCATAGGTTCATAGAATCGAAAGTTCATATAACAGTTTGCCCATAAACCATAAATTAACCGAATGATAGATAGAAAGAACAAAAATTCATAGAACAACTTGTCCCTACAACAAGGTGAATCTACTGTTCTTACAAATAACTTTGATAAGTTTTATAGGTAAGAGAACAAAAAAAGCCACGGCATGATAATACCGTGGCTTTGTAGTCAAAAAATGTAATTGTATTTGTTTCTTCTCCCGATTGGCAGCAAGGCAGGAAAATAATAATACATTGGTTACTCTTTTCGAATCCATGAGGTAGTATCATAAATTGAAGTTTCTATTAAATTGTCTTTATTAAATGCAATTCTTAATTTCATCAATTTATACCTCACTTTCTGTAATAGTCTGACAATATTATAGTCATACAGGAGCCTCATTGTCAACATATATTTTATAAATATTTTATATTTATCATAAAATATGAAAAAAACAGAAAAAACAGGGTACTTTTATACTATTATGCAGTTTCAGTAAATAGAACCTGTGGCACTATGTAAGAGGATAGAATATTACATTCGGTTTTTATATAAGATATAGAATTAATCTTAATGAGTAAATTGAAGTAACTGTGAAGGTACGGAACAGTTACAAAGTAGAATTATAAGATATTGTAAATACAGAAATAAATCAGTCCAGTAATAGAGCAGAAATACAGGAATAAACTTGTATTATAAGATATTCGTAAAGGTACGAAAACAGGAAACGATATGATAATAGGTCGTTGATTTTAGAATCTATCAGGAGGTCCAAGAAGAATATTATGCGAATATTTACTCGGAGTAAATATTGTTTTTTTAACGATATATTAAAAGTTCTTAAATTTTGATTAAGATTTAAAATCTTAAAGAATTATTCATATTTCTATGATATAATGACAAAGATGAACAAATTATGAAGTGGAAAATTTTATTTTTTGGACAGACTATACAAAGATAAGGTTGTGAGTAAATGGATTTACCCATGTTTTATGACGAGGCAGATGAATGGAGTAATGCATTATTATTATATGATGCAGCTCTAAAAGAGATTAACACAAAGCTTGAAATCCTTAACAATGAATTTAAATTAGCACATCAATATAATCCGATTGAACATATTACATCCCGAATTAAATCTCCTCAAAGCATTGCAAAAAAACTTCGGCATAGTGAACATGAGCTTAATGTTGAAAACATTGTGAAATATGTGAATGACGTAGCAGGGATACGTATTATCTGCTCCTTTACTTCTGATATTTACCGCATCGCGGATTTAATTACGAAGCAGAATGATATTAAAATATTAAAAATCAAAGATTATATCATGTGTCCAAAACCGAATGGATATACCAGCTATCATATGATAGTCACTATTCCGGTGTTCCTATCAGACCGTACGGTCGATACAAAAGTTGAGATACAAATCAGAACAATTGCGATGGACTTTTGGGCAAGTCTAGAGCATAAAATCTATTATAAATTTGAAGGAAATGCACCGGAGAATATTCGTAAGGAACTAAAAGAGTGTTCCGATATTGTTAATTACCTAGACCAAAAAATGCTTACCTTAAATGAAGAAATCAGGGATTTTACCAATAATAGATTAGAAGGATATCATGAAGAAGTAACCTGCGCATATAAGACTGTGGTTGCAGAATCTTTTGGAACAATTGTAGAGGAAGAAGAGATAAAAAAAGAAGTCCATGATATACCGAAAGAAATCCGAATCGATCATTTAAAAGAAGATTTGAATGAGAATCTTAAAAAGAATCTTAGTGAGAATTTCAAAGAGAACTTAAGTGAGAATTTCAGCAAGAATCTAAAAGAAAACTTAAACGAGAATCCGATAGATAATTTAAGCGAGAATCTTCGTGAGAGTATAAAAGACGTTTTAAACGAAGAAGTAAAAGAGAAACAGGAAGAGGAAGCAGAAACAACAGAAAAATCAGACACCAGTAAACCCGGAAGAAAGCGAATACTTTTTGGACTACGAGGATAAGTGAAGGAGAGAAACTTATGAACTTGCCATTTGGATTACCAATGATTAGGGAATCAGTAGAAAAGAAAAGGGACAGCGCGGCAGATGTTGTAACACACTATGACCGTAAGCTTGCCGAATACAGTAAGATTTTAGAATATTATAGAGAATGTCTGTTAGAGTATTCCTGCAAATTGAATGACCTTGATAAGAAAAATATGGGAAATCAATTAGCTGCTGTTCAGGGAGCACTTGATATTACTTATTTAAGAGAACAAGGTGAAAAAACATTTGAAATAATTGAAGAAATGAAAGCTGAATTGAATCAAAAGGTATCTGTACTGGACACCAACGTTGTAAATCGTCTCTCTGAACTAACGATAGAGCTGCAGAAACAGAATGCAATTGTTAATAAACAGCTTCAGATGGAATTAGCAGGCAGTTTAGAAATACTTAAAAAGTCTTCTAAGAATAGCAATACCTTGCTTGGATTTTTATTCGTATTTAACATTTTTGGACTTAGTGGTTTGGCATTTTTGGTATTATATGTATTGGGATATATTCCTTTCTAGAAAATGATAAAACCAGAAAACAGAAAAATTTAACAGAGACATAGCAGTCTATGAACGATATGTGATTGAATTATTTTAAGAGCTCTTAAAGCTGAAGTACAAATTGTACGTGCAGTTTTATAGAGCTTTTTGCTTAAATAAGAAAACTAAAACAATGAGAGAAAATATTTATTAAACACTATAGTAAAAAAACTAGAAATTTGTTAGAATTCAAATAAAAAGATTAAAAAGATTAAAAAGATTAAAAAGATTAAAAAGATTAAAAGAATTAAAAGAGTAAACAGAGTAAAGAAGAATAAAAAATGAATGAAGACAGGGAGATGATGAATCATATACTACATTATACTGGTGGGGATGTTCTTATTTACCTTTGTATGCATCGGAGTACTTGGATCAAGCTTTGATATGTTTACAGAGGGAACGCAGAACATAATTATTACGGTTATGGGATCGGTCCTAGCACTTGTCGGTTCGGTTGCGCTACAGTTAGCGAATGAGAAAAGTAAGGTACGCAAACAGGAGCAAAGAAATCTGATGCTGCTGAAGAAAGAATTGACGAATAATTTTATGGTATGTTTATACAGAATTGAAAATGATGACAGTGAAATTCCATTTTTTGATGAAATTTATAATCAGTTTTTGATCGGTGAAAACTGGTTTGATAGAAAACATACAAATAAAACAGGGAACGAGATTCTCTCGGACTTTTACTTCTTAATCCAAAGAGGAAATTATGGATTGCTTTTATTTAAGGATTTTTATCATAAGGTTTTTAAGAAACAGAAAAAAACAGTTCAGAATAATATAGAGATGCGTAGTATCATCGATGCTATGGGGATTGAAAAAATTTATGAATTTTCTATCATGAAACAGATTATCATAATTGATAAATTACTTGATTTGAATTTAGATTTACCCTTCTATGATTTTTGTAGGATTTTAGAATATAATGAGATATCAGTAAAAAACCATCAGGAAGCAACGGCTATTTACCTGACAGATGTTTTATGCAAGAAATATTTTGATCAGCCAACGAAGTATTTCATCGAAAAAGAGGAAGACAGAAGATGCAGCTAAAACAATTACATTACCCTCAAAAATATGCAAAAGAGATGCCTCTGATGCGAAAAGAAATTGAAGTTCAGGTAGAGCAGATGAAGCAATTACTTCAAGAATGCAGGCAGGTTGTTTCAAAAATGACAGAGCAGAAGGAACTGAGACAATTTCTCTATGAATGTAATAAAGACACCATAAGTGTTGATAATTCACATTTCGAGCACATCGTCAGTTACCTGAATGGATTATACAAACGGTATGACTACGTCTATTTATCTTATATCGGCAGTTCGCAAAATGAGGATGCCATTGATAATAACGGAAGAAGCAGGCAGAAAGAATGCATGAATAAAGAACGAGAGAAATATATATTAACCGAGAGGTGCTGGTATAAGGAAATGCTGACAGAAAAGAAGTTTCCAGCCATTCTTTCACCGGTAAGAGATACTTCAGGGTCCTATATTATATCTACGGTTAGTGAGATTCATAATGCTAACCAGGAGAGTATGGGTATCGTTGGTATTGATATTACAATTCCGATGCTGGTAAAAAAAATGAACACCGAAAGACATTGTATTTTATTGACAGCAGACGGTGAAATCATATATGATTCTGACCCGATAGCAAATGGAGCAATCCATCGAAAATACAATATTAAAATGCTCTTAGACAAGGAAGTCGTAAAGAATATACTGAAAAATGAAATAGGCGGCTGTGAGAGTAGATATGATAATAAGAAGATTCTTCTTGCGTATGCCCCGATTATTGAAAATAAATATTATCTATTGTTTTTAACAAACTAAATAAACAGGGAGAAGCTTTTAGATGGGTAATACCCACTGATTATTGATTAAGTTGTAATAGGATATTCGATAGCAATAGCAAGATTAAAACATTTGGGGCATTCTGGTATTCATAAACAGAATGCCCTTTGTTTTGCATAAAAATAAACTTGAATTATTCAGGATAGGAAAGAGAATAATTCAAGTTTAATGGTTTTTTTGTTGTAGATTAAAGATTATAGATTAACGATTACAGTATTAGAGATTACAGTGTTACAGATTAAAAATTATAATTTTATGTTCTTAAGTAGTGCAGCAAGACCTGTTGTAGCTTCCTCTCCAGAGGAGAAGGCAGAAGGAGTATCATCAACATCATCGAACACGTCTTCTTTATCTTCTACGGCTTTCATGCTAAGAGATATCTTGCCATCTTTAATATCAAGAATCTTAACTGTAATAGTTTCGCCTTCTTTGATTACTTCGCTTGGAGACTTAATCCTCCGGTCGCAGATCTGAGAAATATGAAGAAGTCCGGAAAGTCCTTCACCAATATTAACAAAAGCACCATAAGGAGCAATTTTCTCCACGGTTCCGGTGGTTACAATACCGGTCTGAAGTCGGGAAATTTTACTGGTTTTATCCTTCTTGTCGCGGTCGCGTTCTACCTCTTTGCCAGAAAGGACTAATTTCATATCTTCCTCGTTGGCAGTAATGATAATAACATCAATTTCTCTTCCGACCCAAGCATCCAAATCCTCCACATAAGATAAAGATAACTGAGAAGCAGGGATAAAAGCACGAACGCCATAGAGAAAAGTGACAACCCCGGAATTAACGGATTGTGCTATTTTGACATGTTCTATTTTCTTGCCGGCCATCGAAGTTCTAATCTGGTCCCAAGCAAGAACATCATCCGCAAGTTTTCTGGATAGTAAAATATGACCTTGTCCATCATCTTCACGAATTACCGTTGCTGAGATTTCTTCCCCCATATGAACATCTGCTTTAATGGAAAAACTAGGATCATTGCTTAATTCTTCTAATTTAATAATACCATCGGTATAATAGCGAAGATCAAGGGTTACTTCTGTTTCTGAGATACCAATTACAGTGCCGGTTAAAATATCACCCTCTTTTATCTTCTTGAAGGAGCGGGAAATCTCATCTTTAAAATCATCCATAGAAGGAATTACTTCAGGTGTAATTTCAGGCACTACTTCACTATCGTCACTTACAGATACAGCTTTGTCATCTTCAAGGACAGTAGATTTTTCACTATCTTCACTTACAGTTACAGCGTTGCCATCTTCAAGGACAGTAGAAGTTTCACTATCTTCACTTGCAGATACAGCGTTGCCATCTTCAAGGACAATAGATTTTTCACTACTTACACTTGCATATTCAACTTCGTTGCCTTCTAGGACAACAGCATTCTCGTTATCATCAAGAACAGGAACTACCTTATCTGCGAGTTCTGATGCAACCTCTTTATTTCCTGATACTAATTCATCTTCTTGCATTTCTTTTGTTTCATCACTCATGATTGTTTATCTCCTTTTTTAACTGATTATGAACTCTTTTATAAATATATGCATTTCCACTCTTTCCGACACGTTCTACTGCGCCGATAAAATTCAACACATTGAGAGCTGTTTGCGCATGATGCAGGAGAAGATGGGAAGCTTTTTTAAAATCTTTTGCATTGAATTCGTCTTCAAGAGAAGCGGGAATTAAAAGCTGGTAATCTTCGAGACAGGTTATTTCAAGTTCCTCCACTAAGGCAGTAGGAATACGGTCACTGCGAGAGGAACCTTTCTTCTTATCCTGACTCCAGCCATTTAATATCTTGTACTCCTCCATATCCATCATAACAATTCGCAGGTTTAGGTTTGGATCTATTAGATAGTCTTTAATTTTATATAACTCAGGGAAAATTAAATAGGGGGTTCCTGATTTGGGGGACTTGCGCGGTGGGCTGATTTCTCCAGTTTGTGGATTAACCCAGCGAAGCCATTTGGTTTTGGGGATAGGATATACGATTGTTACAGGGGCAAAGGCTAAAAATGCAGTAAGCTTACGCCGGAGTTTATTGAAATTACCGGTTTGAATCTCAATGATTTCTGTTCCCGTACAGATGTCAGCGACAAATCCGCCAACCTTAATTTCATGATTAATCTGATCGGGGGAATAGTAACTTTTTAAGACAGAATGAATCGTTTTTTCACTCAGAGTACCAATTCCGTTTAGTCCTTGCTGCTGGCCGATAATCTCGTCGCATACCTGCTGAAATAAATGTTTATTCATGGCGTTATCATCACACTTTCGCAAATAGTTTCTATTTATAAGGATAAATGATTTGTACTACTTTCGCAAGTATGGAATGCTATAATAGTTAAAAATCTTTCTGATTATTATGGAAAGGACATAAAAGGTTGAAAATAATAATAGGTGAAATCATTTTTCTATTTTCAAATGACCTGAGATGGAGTAAACTAGGAAAAGAAGTAAATTGTTTCATATAACAATCAAACGAGTAATTAGCGATAAAATAAAAACGATACGAGGAGAGTACCGATATGAAAATATTAGTAACAGGTGGAGCCGGGTATATTGCAAGTCATACAAATGTGGAACTTTTAAATGCAGGATATGAAGTGGTAGTAGTTGATAATCTTAGCAATTCCTGCATGGAATCCATTCGAAGAGTAGAGAAGCTGACGGGGAAGCAAATTAGTTTTTATCAGGCGGATATTTTAGATAAAAAAATGATGCAGACAATATTTTCAAAAGAAAAAATTGATACAGTTATTCATTTCGCTGGGTTAAAGGCAGTAGGCGAATCCTGCAGAATTCCACTTAAATATTATAAAAACAACTTATGCGGAACGATTACCTTACTCGAAGTAATGGAGGAATATGGCGTAAAAAACCTTGTATTCTCCTCCTCTGCAACAGTATACGGAGCGCCGAAGACGGTACCGGTCACGGAAGATTTCCCGCTATCGGTGACGAATCCTTATGGCAGAACAAAACTTATGATTGAAGATATATTGCAGGATCTCTATGCTTCCGATTCTTCCTTAAATATTGCCATTCTAAGATACTTTAATCCGATCGGGGCTCACGATAGCGGAGAAATCGGAGAAGATCCAAACGGAATTCCTAACAATCTCGTGCCTTATGTTGCACAGGTAGCAACAGGAGCATTAGACTGCATAAAAATATGTGGAATAGATTACGACACACCAGACGGAACAGGAGTCAGAGATTATATTCATGTGGTCGACTTAGCATTAGGGCATATCAAAGCAATTGAAAAACTTAATACCAAACCAGGACTTGTTATCTATAACCTTGGAACCGGCATTGGCTACAGCGTATTTGATATTATTCATAATTATGAGAAAGCCTGCGGCAAGAAATTACCATACGAGATAGTGGGAAGAAGACCAGGTGACGCAGCAACTAGTTATGGAGATCCTTCCAAAGCTTTCCGTGAACTTGGATGGAAGGCAGAACGTGGAATTGATAAAATGTGTGAGGATTCCTATCGTTGGCAAAGTAAGAACCCAAAAGGGTATGCAATTAGTGAATAATTTCGTATAAATGCAAAATAGTGCACGGTTGTGCGCAAATGTTTATGCATAATTACATATTTATATATAAAAACGGCAAATGCTATTGACATTTTGTATAAAATTTGATAATCTGATATAGGTGATTACACGAGAAGGTATTACCAAGAGGATGAAGTTGGGGAAGCTAGAGGGTAGAAGACATAAATAAGATTGACTAAAACGTATATCCGTATGAATATACCTTTTTAGTCAATCTTATTTGACTTCTTACATTACATTGCCTGTATAATGCATATTACGGGTATTTTTTTTGCACTAAAATAGATGAAATAGAATAAAAGCATATTATATTAGCAAAATGAAAAAGGAAGATTAAATTGATAACACCTGGAATCAGAGACCTATTAAAGATATAATTTAGGTATTACTGATACCAGGAGCCAAGTACTTTCTTAGCAAGGTCAATAGTATTCTGATAAGTAAGCGCACCCTGCTGTGCAATATCAGATACACCGTGTACGGAGGCTAAAGCTTCTGTATAATCGGAAAGCTTATAAAGACCATAATTATAATCAGCAGGTCCATGTTCATAATGAGTCACAATCGGAGTAATATCAGCAGCACTGATATAAGTACCGGATTCATCTTTCGTTATGGTAATAGAAGCGAGACCGCCCAGCATTCGTGGAGCTTCTTTCTGATAGGATAAAAAATTGCCAAGAGAGTAATATACCAGCATTTGATGATCTTTTTCTGTCTCAATCCACTCTACGGGTTCCAATACATGAGGGTGGGATCCAAGGATTAAATCTACGCCAAGATCATAATAAAAAGAAGTAAGATCCTTCTGAGAAGAGGTTGCGGTGTATACATACTCCGTTCCCCAATGAGGGAAGACAATAGTAAAGTCTGCCATTTCTTCAGCTTTTTGAATGTCCTGCTTCATTTTATTCTTATCCAGCATACTAACTAAATATGGTTTGTCAGAAGGTAATGAATATCCGTTCAAACTGTAGGTATAATTCAGCATCGCAATTTTAATGCCATTTTTCTCGATTATCGTGATTTTCTCACTGTCTTCCTGGGTTTCATTGACTCCAAGGGTCACAATTTCCGGATGTTCCTTCCAATAAGCAACTGCATGATCAACACCTTTCTCTCCCTTATCCATCGTATGATTGGTTGCCTGGAGGATTACATCAAAACCTGCAGTAATTAGGGCATCTCCGATTTCAGTCGGAGAGTTGAAAGCTGGATATCCTGAATATTTGAAATCCTCGCCGCCAAGAATCGTTTCTTGATTGACGATGGCAATGTCAGCAGCAGAAATTTCGTCTCTTAAGTTGGAATATAAATGATCGTAGTTCAGCGAACCGTCCTCTTGTTCACCGCTTTCCACGACTTCAATATGAATTAAATTGTCGCCTACTGCAAGTAAAGTTACTTGGGAGGTAGGTGATATCGTTGGAGTTGGTGTATCTAATATAGAAGAAGCACTGTCTGAATTAGGCAAGGGAGAACCTGATAAATCCCGACCATCCTCCGATGGAACAGATTCATTCGCTGGAACAGTAACCGAGGCAAATTCATCGTCTATACTAGAATCCTTATTCTGTGATACCTCAGGGGTCGGCACACCGGCTGATATTACTTGTTTATCGACAGAATTGCACCCAGTTAGTAACCCTAGGAATAAAAAACCTATCAGGCATAACAAAGATGCGTTTATTCTACATATCATTAATCGGTGAAATATCTTATTTCTATCTATTATCATGTGAACTCCTATCGTCAAGTAATCATATTTGGGGGTGTATAGTTCTTATATCGTAAATCTTCAGTACTTTTCACCGTTACAGGGCATCAAGTGCCTATTCATGAAAAATGGATAGAAGCTGTTTGTTTTGTCGCTTAAAACTCGAATCCACTTCGTGATTCTCGGGGGATCTGAATAGTTTCCGTATCTCTATATCATCGTAAGCATACAAGTTAACTTGCGGCTTGCATACTAGGCTTTTATTATAGAAGGAACAAGTGAGTATTTATCATCTTCATCGCCAACTGTAAACTTACCAGCGAGATAAAAGCTTTCTTGCTAGTCTCTTATTATAGCATAGATTTTTTATAACTGCACCAGTAGGAAGATTTTTAAGTCAAGGCTTGGGTTGGAGTATAATTATTATTGGCAAGAGGAATAAAAAATAGGAAGTAGATAAATATCTACTTCCCAATCATACAGTTTTTCTTTTATAATGTTTAACGACGAAGAAAAACACGAAAGAGGACTGTATGATGGAGTTAATTATAAAGGATAAAATCATTTCATTCAAGGAGCTGGAGCAAAATATTTTCAGATATATTTGCCA
>JBASOB010000520.1:0-8158 GCA_049657865.1 Mobilitalea sp. | reverse complement strand
GCATTCCTCCAACCGCCTCCGCTTTACCGATTCTTTTCCCAATGAGGATTTTCTTATAATCTTGTGGATCACCATGATAGAAAGCAAACTTGTGAGGGGACAGATTGGCTGTTACATCTCTGATTATCTTACCGCTAATTGCCTTATTTACCTGCTGTGCCATAACTCTGGCTTCTACATACTCTAACATGATTTTACCCATCCCTTCAAATTTTATAAGATAGTTTTTTGGATTTTTCTTTGTTTTACAGCTTCATAAAACATAACTGTAGCTGCACAGGATACATTAAAGGAAGATGCACTAGAATCTGCATCCATTGGTATGGTCATCATGATGTCACTTAATTCTTTGAGTGTATTATTAAGCCCTACTGTTTCATTTCCTATCAAAAATACGACCGGAACCGTAAGATCCAGATCATATAAATCCTTATCTGCATGAGAAGAGGATCCAACTACGATTAAATCCGGATAGTGACTTTTTAATTCTTCCACCCAATTTAAGATTGTTGTATTTTCAGTCATTCTAATCACCGGAACTTTAAAAAACGAACCCATAGAAGAAGCAATGACATCCGGATCATATAAATCGACCGAATGACCCGTAATTATCAATCCATTAACTCCAAGTGCATCACAGGAACGGATGATACTTCCTAAGTTGCCTTTATTGGAAGGTCGATCAAAGATAGCCAGCAATGGGCAATTGCTTAATTGAAGTTGGCTTGAACTGTCTTGACGCATCTTCATGATAGCAAGGATCTCGGAACTGTCCTCTTTGCTGCTTAACTCCCCTAGCAATTCTTCTGTCAATTCATAATTTATTTCTGTCTTCGTATTCTTTAAAATATCTAATGCCCAATCGGAAAGCTTCTCTGCATCTGCATACAAGAAAGATACGATGGTCCAGTGATTCTTAATTGCTTCATTAATATTGCGAACCCCTTCTACAAAGAATTCATTATATTTAAATCGTTTGTTTCGATTTGTTTTTAAAACCTCAAACTTCTGATACTGCGCATTTCTGGAAAATATTTTCTCGACTTTCATTTATGTCCTCCAATTACTGATTGATTCTTATTTGTAGCACTACTGATACTGTCTCTCTTTGATGCTTATTCCTATTATTACTGTCTCACTTTGATGCTTACTCCTATTATTGCTGTCTCCCAATGATGCTTATTTTGATATCATTATAATAGCTGTCTCTTCCTATTACAAGGAAAATTGTATGATTACATACCGGAATGTAATTACCACTGATTGTAATTACATTCCAGCTAACTTATAATGTAGTTATCATTATTTTAATCTACCTCTATGTTATAATGCAGGTAATCATCTATTTAGAAAGGATAATATATTATGCGTAAAAAACTTCACGGAATTATAAAAGTACTGCTTATTTCATTTGTATTTAGTTTAATTGCTCTTGCTTTAGGATTAGTAGCCTCAATACTGATTGCCAATTATTTCAATTACAGATTGCAGGACGTTATTTTCTGTCTAGGTATTCTACTATTGATAATAGGAACGCTTCTTTCTATGAAAGGAAATCCCTCTGGAAGCAGCATCAACTCCATTGGTAATAAAAACACGAATGCAATCTCCTATTTTGATCTTGAAGTTACCCGACAGGAAAGAGAAAGAAATCCTTATCATAAGGATTTCATGTAGAATAATATAATTGAATTTTCACTTTTAAATTTGATCTTTCTTTTAGCAGGAATTTTTATGATCGCTTTTGACATGATCTTTTACTAGAATGTCATCATTTTCTAAATAGGAAAATGATAGCATTAAATTCATCGAAGTGAGTTAATGTATTTACGAGACCCAAATTTTAGGATATAATATGCGCATAAAATGCTGTAATCTATAGTGACAGAACTGTATCAACAGGTAAAACGCTTTGGATACTTCTGAGATTAGTTTGTCAAAAGTTATATAATACGGACACAATTCAATCTGGATAAATTAAGCTCATCACATTTCAACTTTTAAGAACAAAGGAGATGATTTTGTATGGACGGACCGGATTTATATTTGGAGCTCGATGAAAGTATTCTGAATGAAGTGTTAGCAGCCGGATGGCAGACAGGTCTTGCTACCGGTAAAGGGAAATTGACTTTTGTAAAGGACGTACCTGCAGCATTAGTGCCCTATGCAGAACTTGATTGGCGTGTGACTTTAAATGGTGAACCACTTGTCTCCTGTATGGGGACTGATCAAATTTTTGTCCACTTAGATGCACAACTAGAACTATTAGTACTCACAATTGTTCCGCTTACCTTTGATCTTGCTTTTCATAGTATCGTAAATGTAAACTACTCCTCCATTACAAATTCAATCACCTTTACCGATGTTGCTGTAGTAATTGACCGGTTGGATATTCGTAATGATGTTCGTGTTTCTGATGCCTTCCTGGATACACTCAATCATATGCTGGCATCAGCACTTTTCAGTATATTAAGTACAGAGCCCTTTGTTAAGACTTTAAAGGATATCACCTTTCAGATACCTCTTCCTTCTATTAATAACAACCCCAGCCCAAAACTTCCAATCACTTTGTCCTGCTGTAAAATTCTTAACGGCAAAAGACTTGCGCTTGCTCTCATGTTTCAAGAGGAAACTTCTATTACTACAGAACTCCACGACGTTAAAAGTTCTGCTCCAGTATTTTTTCACCTACACCTTGCAGCAATTAACAATATTTATAACCTTTGGTGGTCGGCTATGGATTGGTCGAAACCAATCGTTTTCAATGGCACCTTACCATTAAATGCGGATGTTTTTATAGAAAAAAGCCGTGCTTTTTTGACAAGGCTTGTTACTCTTGGATTTCTTCAGAGGGAAAATGACATCAAGAATATGAATCTTAATTATGAAGGTAAACTTTATCTTCTGAGTCAGCCTCTCCTGGATTTTCAAGCACCTAATAAAATAGGTGCTAAAAACATTAAACTTAAGGTTGATTTCAATATAGAAATTCATGCAGATGTTGATGAGACGCTATTTATTGATACTAGCAGTGTCATTTCTGACAAGTTAACCCCTTGGAAGGATGATATTGAAATCAAACACTCCATAAAGAGTAAAGACATTCTTCATCTATCGAAAGAATTCTCAATAGATATGGAACAGATTGCTGCCACTGTATCTGTTAATTCAGAGGGTGAAATCTCATTAAAGGCTCAAAAAGCAGATTTAAAGTTGGATTTTGGAGATGAATGGTATCAAAATCTTCCAGAAAGCCTTATCAATGGTTTAGTTAAACTCTTTAATCAAAAGATTATTGATCATCTCCCTGCTTTGGTAATATCTCCGTCCGTGGTACTAAAAGATGTCGCCATTCAGAAATTGTCACCCCTCGTGGTCCCCCAGAGCATTATTGTTCATTCTGCAGATACTGCTCTATTTGGGCAGGAATCCCTTTCTTTTGAGACAAGATTTGATGTGGTCCAGCTAAATGGCCCTGTTCCTGTTCCGGGATATATCGTAAATATCAGATCAGGAAAGATACATCGCATCACCTGCCCGGTTGTGCGAGATATCCGAGCTGAACATCTGGAAGGTTATTATGTTTTACATGAAGCATTAGCACTTGGTTACCATTCCTGCAAGAATTGTTTGAAAGGAGCTGATGTTATATGAGTATAAAATCTGCAGGCTATGATGCTGTTGTACTTCTCAATGAACGGTTTTTAAATCAAGCTTCCGGTGCCTTGTTCTATAGCGGTTTTCTTAAGATCGCCAAAGATCTTGACCTGATTGATATGATAAGTCCTGAGGCTCTTTCTAAAATCGATCCTTCTTTGTATCATTTTCTTAAAATGCATATTCGTCTTCATTTACTGCATGAACCTTCTATCGATTTCTTGGCATCAACCAATGGAACAGTACCTTTCTCCATGCGCATACTTACGGACCTTCGTATCATCATTACCTTATGGGATGGTCTAGAACTTCCTTTTACCGCAAGAATGTCACTCGTTACTGCTTGCTCCATTGTTAAAATACCGGAAGCAGATACGGTGGAAGTAAATGATGCTATTCTAGATACCATAGAAGATAACGCAGAACCAGACTCTGATCTTCTTGACTACCTCGAGCCTGGTTCCCAGATGCTTTTAATGGATTTTGTAAACAGTGAAGTTGAAACCTTTAAAATATCCTGGAGTAACACTCCCCTGCAAACTCTGTCCATCGATTTAGATCAATTGATTATGACGGTCATACGGGCTGAGTTTATTGAAAGTAATGTAAAATTCGCCTTATCGCTTCCTAGCTTTGGATTATATATTCCTGACATGGAACGTAAACTGGATAATCGATTTTATGGCAATATTGCAGAGTGCCGAATATTAGATAAAGATACTCTTGCTGTTGCTGTTAACTTTAATGGTTATGAGGGTGGTGTGGCGAGCCAGCTCACTAATTTTGCGCGGAATTGTACTGCAGGAATCGCAGTTCCGGAAAAAGCCATGCACAAGGTAATTGATTTTGCTTGGGATAGGATCTTCGAAAATCGGAGATTCTCAGGACAAAAAGTCTTTGAGTTCGCAGGAGTGGATAAAGTCACCAGAGAGATTGGTCGCATTGTCGATCTAGGTACACGAATTCTTGCAGAAATTGCTTCCTTTGGATTTGTGGAACCACATACCATATTTCATGGTTTAGATTTTATAGTTGATTATTCCGCTGAATTCCCATACAAGCCCGATATTAATTTTCTGTCCGGTAACAAAGTACGCTTTACAAATGCAATCACTCGGGGTTATATCTCACTTCGTGTTCTTTTGGATGTGGAAACATGGACGGATATTGATGTTACTGGTTGGTTTCCTGACTTTATTCCTGATATCGAGGGAACGCATTACCGGAATAAAATTGCGATATTTAATGCTCGAATGGATTTACATGAAGTGGGATTACGGGAAGCGACCGGTAAAATTGTATTCAATGATAAGACAAACGCCCTGGCTATTTCCTTAGAAAGCCTTGATTTAGCACTTGATGTTGCCTTTCGTCTATTTCCAGGCTGCCCAATCCTCGAATTCAACAAGGAAATTCAAGAAGGTATTGCAAATTGTATCGAAGATATCGTAATCGCATTTTTCCCTACGGTAAGTGTTCTACCTCCAGTTAAATTTGCTGTCCCTGTAGTACCTTGGAAATTAAATATTAAGGGCAATAAATTAGATATTCAGACCGGTGAACTTGTTGCCACCTTAGATTCCTGGTTTGATGAACTACAGAAAAATATTAAGAATGTTCCGAAGTATATCGTAAATACGAATAATAACGAAATACATTACCTGGGCTGCAGCTCCCTCATGGACACTTATGAAAACCATCAGGAAGGTTTTCATCTTCTAAATGATGCTATTAACCAAGGTTATGATGGCTGCGGCCGCTGTATCCCGGAGTATCATACGAAATAGTAATGTCGTTTAACCAAAAAGCTTCTAAAAACACAGGATAATTCAGTATATCGAATTATCCTGTGTTTAAATTAGTATCTTCAAATTATTTGTCATTGCTTAAAATTGTTTTGTATTGTACGAATATATTTCCCATTGACAGATTACTTTGTCTATTATACAATATATTCAGAGGAAGACCAGTGAGTAGCTGATGTCGAGAGGTTTAAAAGGTGCATCTTTGCGGGTGCAACGAAACAGGACAAACAGTAAAATGTACCTATCTTAAGGAATAAAATTGGAAATTCTCACAAGGATGTCCTGCGGCGGAAGTTTCGCCGCAGGCTCTTTTTATTTTTCTTCTTTCTTTGTTATATATGAAAAATACCTTGTATCAACATCCAGTAAATGTCCGACTAATACATCATCAACTATAAAGGTAAAGAATGCAGATAGTTTTATTTCATCTTTCAGGTAAGAAGCTTTCAGTTCTCCAACTTTTTTCTCTAAAATCTTATGAATCGCTACATGTTTAAGATAATCAGGGAATTCTATGCTTTTAAGAACACTCTCTTCATAATCAAAATGCTTTATGATATTTTGAATCAGTGTATCCACTTTTTGTTCAGCCTCATTCTTATTTGTGTTGGATAAGGACATTATAATAATATCATTTGCTACGTCTAATAATTCTTTATGTTGTCTGTCAATCATCTGATTGCTGCTATTCCATTCTGCTTTCCATTCAAGATATATGATAGTACTAGGTTCTACAACTGGTCCAGTAAAACTAATCACGCGATTTCTGCCTTCTTCTTTTGCATGATATAACGCGATATCCGCTTCTTCATAAAGACTTTGAAATGATTGGTTTTTCTCTCTCTCCGCCACTCCAAAACTTGCTGTAATTTTACCTGCTACTGGGTAGCTATAATTTTCGATTTCATTTCTGGTTTTTTCCGCAACATCAATTGCACCTTGAAGATTTGTATGAGGCATAAACAATAGAAATTCTTCTCCACCGAGCCGAATCAGGAAATCTGACTTTCTAGTGTTTTTACTGGCTATATCAGCAGTTTCTTTTAGCACGGAATCTCCAATCGGATGTCCAAAATTATCGTTAACCAACTTAAAATGATCCAAATCTAAAATAAAGATGGAAACCGGATAATTATAGCGGTCAGATCGATCTATTTCACTGCTTATAATGGTATCCATAAAATGCCGATTATATAGTCCCGTCAATTTATCTTCAATCGCTAATTTTCGCATCGCATCCTCTGCCTGCTTTTGCAGCGTGATATCATATAAGCTGATTAAAATAGCATCTCTATTATTATAATGTCCTTTCATGCTGGAAAGCAGTACTGTTACGCTTCTATCTTCTTGATCCTTAATCTCAAGTTCAATATTATTTACTTCCTCTTTTTGATTTATAAGTTCAATAATATGATTTTCTTCAACCAAGTCCCATTCAATCGCATCAATAAAGTTCACACCCTCAACATTCTCTATATCTTTAAAGATATAATGCTCTGCATCTTTATTAATCATCATGATTTTAAAGTTCTGATCTTCAACAATAAATAAGGCTCCACGAATTGCCGCAAACAGCTTTTTCATATTTTCATTACCCTTATTCACCTCTTCATAAAACTTCTTCAGAGACTTTTGTGTTGGGGCAAAGATAAAAACGATTTCAAAGAAAAGAGTTCCAAGTATTAAGGCAAGTTCTATCATAAATTGTCTTGAAATCAGAACAAACAAAAACAAGATACTTGCAATGATAAATCGTTGATTCAGTATTTTTGCAAATCTCTTAAAGTCAGTCTTATTATCCTTCATCCTGATATCCTCCGCTAAGCCTAATTTATTTCTTATGACATTATCCATTTATCCATTTTCAATTTCTATCGCGCATATCGATCACGTTACGGCTTTGCAGCATCTCACATACCTAGAAGAATAAGAAACCAGTTACACTTCTACGAGTTTTGTAGATTTTCTATGTGAAGATAATTATATAGAATTTTCCTATATATGGAATTTACTTATAGGGAGTAACTTATATTAATAATATACTATAATAATTCTTTACCGACAACTTATATCTTGTTTTAACAACACTTTTTATATAAATTATTTGAGCTCTGACTAACCTAATCAGGGGATATTAATAATTCACATTAGTATATCTAATAGATAAACCGTATACAAAAATCTGCTTATGTAATATGATATTGGTAATAGCTTTTATAGCAAAAACGATTCTAAACTAGTACATTGGAGGAATATTAATGGGTGGTTTTTTTGCAGTAGCATCAAAAACAGATTGTTTGTTTGACTTATTTTTTGGAACAGATTATCATTCACATTTAGGAACAAGACGTGGTGGTATGGCTGTTTATGGTCCTCATGGATTTGATAGAGCAATCCATAATATTGAAAACTCTCCATTTCGCACTAAATTCGAAAAAGATGTGAATAAGATGGAAGGAAATCTCGGTCTCGGCTGTATCTCCGACTTCGAGTCACAGCCGTTGATTGTACGTTCTCATCATGGAACTTATGCGATTACTACGGTTGGCAAAATAAATAATGCAGAAAATATCGTGAAAGATATTTTTGCAAACGGAAATTCTCATTTTCTTGAAATGAGCGGCGGAGAAATCAACTCCACTGAACTGGTTGCCGCAATGATTAATCAAAAGTCAAATATTGTAGAAGGAATACAG
>JBASOB010000519.1:0-12476 GCA_049657865.1 Mobilitalea sp. | reverse complement strand
GAAACCAACTGAAGTACCTGAAGCTGTGAAGGGAAAAGAGATTACTTTGCTGGCAGATCTCAATCATGACGGGGAGAAGGAACAGTTAAGGATAGATACCGGTACTGCAGAGACAGAGCAGAAGGTTACGTTGTCGGTAATTGATCAGAAGGATAAAATCCTATGGTCGGAAGAGACTTTTCTTGCGCATACCGGCTGGAATTCCCTATATTTATGCACTTGGAAGGAAGAAGAATATCTGCTTCGGTATCTTCCAACGATGTATCAAGGAATGTGCAGTTATTCTTATGAGCTATTCTATCTAGATGAATCAGGTAAGGCAGAATCAGTAAGCTCAGATGCAATTGACTTTTCAATTAATCCTGGTGACGAAGTGAATTATGATGCTGAGGAGTTAGCTGCATTTGCCGAAAAAGTGAATGCTTTTCTGGAAAATAGCATATTAATAGTAAGCACAGAAGAAGGGGTACTGGAATATAGTACGGAAGAGAAGAAAATAACTAGAACAGAAACTTATTCCTGGCTAGAGGACGGAAGTGTCAAGTTTGAAAGTGAGGAACTTCTGGACAGATTAACACAATATGAGGATGAATATTTAAGTCATTTTGATCTAGGAGATGGCAATCGATTCTTAATTTATTTATTTGGCGCCTCGCATAATGTTCCCTATCAGAGTGAATATAACGGGGAAGATTATGACGGAGATGGTCTGCTGGATTCCGCAGAGATGGGAACTAGAAAGAGAAACACTGACAATAGCGTTATCGTAATCACTTTTGGCAATGGTGAAATACTCTATATCTCAGATTGTATCAATGGGGCAAATAATTTTAAGATAGCAGGTTCCGATCTGAACGGAGATGGAGTAAAGGAAATTATTATCATCAGTGACCTTTGTTGTAATGGCGGAGATGGTGCCTATGAGCTGATGGTATACACAAAGAAAAATGATGTATATGTTAAAATTCCACTGCCGGAGGGTTATGATGCCGAACTTGGATTCGACTATCCGTTAGAATGGGATGGCAAAACCGCGACGATTACCTATACGACGCTCGCTACGACAGAAGTGATTGATAATTCCGTGCTGGAGAGTCATTATATCAGAACCAGCGGGAATAGTGATACAGTCAATCTGGAAGAAATGCCGCCTGTAACGACGAAAGCGGATGGAGTGTGTGATTTCACCATCAATACGGATCAAGATGTTCCGGTACTGATATTAAAACAATACCTGACAGGACCCTCCGGAAGTCATGCGGATTGCATTGGATATGTGCTGACGGAACTAAGCTTATCAACAGAGAATGTATGGAAGATCATAAATGCTTATTATCTGGTCTCAGATTAAGGAAGATCTATCATGCAGAAAGTTTCTTGGTAAATAGGTGTCCCTTATAGATAACTATCATGGAAATTGCAAAAGACACTAGCTTTCCGAGCATATTCCCCATCCAAAAAGCATGGAGAGAAAAGGGGATTACGAAGAGATAGGTCAAGAAAAGTTTTATAAATAATTCGGAAATATTAGAAAATAGATATTCTTTCATCTTGACAAATCCACGTAAGAGATTCTCATTGATGATCTTCCAACCAAAGAAGAAATAGGTGAAGAAGGAAAACTGAAGATATTCTTTTGCAAAGAGGTAAGCTTTCGGATTCTGAACAGTATCAATAAAAATCCCGACAAGATATTGTGGAATCAGAAAATTAAGGATTGCGATACAGGCAACATAGATTGTAGTAAAGATCATACAGACACGATATGCTTCCCGGATGCGGCTGGTTTGACCTGCTCCTAGGTTAGATGCGGTGAAAATAGACAGTGCCTGTGAGGTCCCGATAATAATCAGCATTCCAAACAGCATAATTTTATTGACGGCCATATATCCACTTATGACCTCACTGCCATAAGGATTTACGACAGATAGAAGCAGAACCGCTGAAAATGACAGAATCAGCTGTTGAATAATTGTTGGGACCGATATGGTAAGGATTTCTTTGATCTTGTCTATTTGGAAGCGCGCCACCTTATATTCGCTTACATAGGGAGCAAGTTTTTTCTTCACCATAAGGAGTACGATAAACATACCGATGATCTGAGAAAGAATCGTTGCAATTGCAGCACCTGCTACTCCCCAGTGAAAGATGCAGATGAAGAGTAAATCCAAACACACATTAAGAAATGAAGTAAAGATTAATAATATCATGGAACCACGGGCATCACCAAGAGCAACGATAATGGCCCTAGAAATATCATAAAGAAAGATTCCTGCAAGCCCGGCAATATAGATGCTGATATAAATCCCGGTATCTGCTGCAAGATAATCGGGGACTTTAATCCAGGATAGGATTGGTTTCTGAAGTAAGATTCCAACAACAGAGATACAGAGACCGCTGATTAATCCAAAGAGAAGAATACTTCTTACACCTTGCACGATATCTGCATATTTCTTGCCTCCAAGATATCTGGCAAAGATAACTTCACTACCCATTTCGAGACCGCCGGACAAAGCAACCAGAATTGACACAAGAGTCCCGGCATTTCCTACTGCAGCAAGTTCATTGATACCTAAGAATCGTCCGACGATGATCATATCTACGACGTTATATAATTGTTGCGTAATTAAGCTTAGTATCATCGGTATCGCAAATTTAATTATTGTTTTTCTTATGTTTCCGTTTAGCATATTCATCCTATTGTTTCCTCTGCTTTTATCTGTTATTATGACATTATATAATATACCGTTACGTTATAGTCAAGAGAAGATTGTAGGGATTGAATATACTAATTTCATGAATATATATACTTGATAGGTGAATATTTTAGATAGGTAAATTTATTAGATAGAGGATGAAGTAAGTAGTTGAAGAATTAGATGGATGAATTAGATCATAAAATGAATTGGCTGAATAGATGAAGTGATAGAAGATTAAAAGGAATAGAAAGAACAGAAAGAATAGAAGGGAGACTAGTTATGATTCAAGATAAACTTTCTACCAAGCAGTTCGCTGATTTATGTAAAGTTGAGAAGAGAACTTTGTTTTACTATGATGAAATTGATCTTCTGAAGCCGATTGAAGTAACAGGAAACGGCTACCGTATCTATTCCTCTGACCAATTTGATACAATGAGTATGATCAAGGCCTTACAATCAGTAGGAATGTCCCTTGCTGACATTAAGACTTTAATGAATGAACAGGACATCTCTCATTGCAAGACGGTACTTGAAAATCAGATATTACTTATTCACGAGAAACAGGAAGAGTTAAAAGCAGTGGAGCAGATTTTAAGCACGACGATGGAGCAGCTAGAGGACTATCTGCGGTATGGACGAGATAAATTCTTAATTGAAGAAATTGAAGATATCTATTTAGTTACACAGAAGATACCGGAAGAAAATACAAAGGTAATTAATTATCTGACAAATGGATATCATCTCGGAGTAATCATGTATGAGAATGTACCAACTGTTCCCCAATATGTATTCAAGAAAGCACCAAGCAGAAAAGATGCTAACACGGTCAAATTCGCTGGGACCTACGCATGGATATATCAAAGTGTTGAGAATGGTAAGATAGTAGAAGCAATTCAGGCATTTTTGGATTATTTAAAGGTGAGCCGCCTGACTACGGAAGGCCCGTTATATGTGAATGATCTTGCAAGCGATTTTATTCGATTCCCAAATCAGGAATTTATCTTTAAACTGTCGATTAAGCTAAAGAGATAGTGCGCTTGTTATAACAATAAGTCTCTGCAGAGACGAAGAGTGCAATGAAATCCTATCTATCATACGTTATTGAAAATGAAAAAGGAGGAATAATCCAATGATGAGAGATCCAGAAAAAACGGTAGGTAATATTCTAGACAGACAAAGTATAGTCTATGTCAGTTCGGTCGATGAAGAAGGCTTCCCAAGAACCAGAGCAATGGGAGCACCAAGAGTACGAGAAGGCATCAAAGAGTTTTATTTTTCTACGAATACCTCATCTAGTAAAGTGGATTTATTCCGTAAAAATCCGAAAGCCAGTATCTATTTCTGCGACAAACGCTTTTACCGCGGAGTTTTACTGAAAGGAAATATGGAGGTATTAGATGACGTTGATAGTAAAGAAATGATATGGCAGCCGAAGGACACAATGTTTTATCCGGGGGGTGTTACGGATAAAGATTATTGCGTGTTGAAATTCACAGCCATGGGTGGAAGATATTTTAGTAATGGAAAAACAGAAGAATTTATCATAGAATAATATTCTATTTGATAATACATTCGGTAGATGGTATAATCTGTATGAAAGATTTTGGAAACTCCATAAGGAGAAATTATATGAATATCGACCTGGAATACTATAGAATATTTTATTATGTAGCGAAGGCAGGAAGCTTTACATTAGCAGGGGAACAGTTATGTATCTCGCAACCGGCGGTCAGCCAATCAATAAAGTTATTGGAAGCAAACTTAAAGAGTAAACTTTTTGTAAGAATTCCCAAGGGCGTTAGACTTACTCCGGAGGGAGAGGTGTTATTCTCCTATGTACAGAGGGGTTATGAATATATACTGTTAGGCGAAGAAAAGTTTCAGAAAATGTTGGATCTTGAAAATGGTGAGATACGAATTGGAGCTAGCGACATGACACTCGAATTTTACCTGCTTCCCTATTTAGAGAAGTTTCATGAAAAATTTCCTGGAATTAAAGTTAAAGTTACGAATGCACCAACTCCAGAGACAATAGAATATCTGTACGAGGGTAAGATTGATTTTGGCGTGGTGAGTGAGCCGTTTGAATCAAAAACAGAGATTAAGACGACCAGAGTGAAAGAGATCCAGGATGTATTCGTGGCAGGCAGCCGTTTTAGCTATCTTAAGGGAAAGGTGCTGTCTTATAAAGCATTAGAAGACTTGCCAATTATCAGCCTGGAGCATAATACCAGTACTAGACGATTTATCGATGAGTTTCTAGAAGAAAATGACGTGGTTCTTAAGCCGGAATTTGAGTTGGCAATGAGTGATATCATAGTTAAGTTTGCCGGAAGAAATCTTGGTGTTGGATGCGTTATGAAAGAATTTGCGAAAGATGCAATTGAAGCAGGTACTTTGTTTGAATTGAAATTTGAGAAAGAATTGCCAAAGCGTAATTTCTGTATTATTACGGGCAATAATAATCCTATTTCTACAGCAGCGAAAGAGCTGATAAAAATACTCGATATACCAATGGAATAGAGGTGTACGAATAGGATAATGTATTTGACTAATTAAGCCGATAGGTAATCATTGTAAAGGATGGATAAAAAGAATGAAGGTAGATATTAAAAAATTAAATGACAGAGTTATGCTTCCAACAAGAGGAAGTGAGCAGGCTGCTGGATGGGATTTATATTCTAATAATAAATTAGCTGTATACATTGAAGCACATACAACATCTATGGTGGGAACGGGTCTAACAATGGCGATACCGGATGGCTATTACGGAGCGGTATATGCAAGGAGTGGATTAGCAGCAAAGCAAGGTTTAAGACCAGCCAATTGCGTAGGCGTAATTGACAGTGATTACAGGGGAGAAATAATTGTTCCTCTGCACAATGACACGAAGGAAGGCAAGACAATAAATCCAAATGAAAGAATTGCACAATTAATTATTATGCCATATCTTGCAGTTGATTTTAATGAGAAAGATGAACTTGATGAAACTACCAGAGGTGATAACGGATTTGGATCCACTGGTAAATAGTAATCGGAGGTATCCTATGGCAGGAGTAATTACACATATGGTAATCGCCAGAGAAATGTTAAAGCTGTTACCGGAGAAGACAATTGAAGATCAGGCTCTATTTTATTTAGGAACTCTGGCTCCGGACGCGATCCATGCAAGGGAAGGCTTTATCAGAGCAGAGAAAAAACATACACATTTACGGGACGATATTCCGGATAAAGACTTCGCAGAGGAAAAGAATATTGATCTTTTTCATAAACGAGTCTCAGCATTTATTCAAGATAATCGTGATAGAACGGATGGCCTTGTTGACCTTTACAGGGGGTATATCACTCATCTTTTGACGGATGAGTTATTTGTGCTAACCCTCCGAAGGGAATTCTGCAATACGATGGAGAAGCTTGGGATTGAGCAGCATGATAGGAGGTTCTTTGAATATATCGTAACAGATATGAACCGAAATGATCTGCTGTTAATTCAAAATTATGAGGGAATTGATGAAATCATTCACTTGATGGAACAGGTTCCGGCATATGAAGTGAAGGGATATCTGTCAGAGAAGGAGATAAGAGAAAGCAGAGATTGGCTGTTACAAATCCATTTTACCAAGAACCAGGAAATACTGCAGCCAGTATATATTACCTTTGACCGAATGCAGAACTTTATTAAGGCAGCAGCAGAGGATATCGTAAAACGACTTTCGGATGATGTCAGTTTTCCTAAAATGTGGTAATCAGCAATCAGGCTTTCAGATGTTTTGCAAGCCAGATATCAGGTTTTCCGATGCCATTGGCATCAGGGAATACTCCCACAACCTTGTATCCCTGTTTTTGATAAAATTCGTAAGGGTGACGTTTATAATTTTTAATATTTTTCATTTTTTCTAAGGTGTCTTCCCATAAATCGTATTCTGAAAGTGAGGTTGCGCCATCGACATCATCAGAACCGAGATATATCATAATACCGCCCTGCAATAAAACTTCCTGCTCAAGGGTAGCGACCAGCCTCGAACCGAGACCCATTCCTTGATGTTCTTTTGCTATCATAAGAGGATGAAGCTCCCAGCCGGTATGCTTATACTTTGGCATAGCACCAACAAAACCAACAACGTGTCCGTCTTCGAGGGCTACGAGAGCAATTTTTTCTTCTGCCAGACAGCTATGTATTTCTTCCATTGCATCTTCTGTACTTGTCTTATATTCGGGAAATGCTTCCATCAGTAAAGCAGCAGCTTCACTAATCCACTGGGTGTTATCTTTGGATAATCTGCTAATTCGATTCATATATATTCTCCTTATTTGCAAAAAGCGACAGAGTTCCTTTTAATTTAAATCAGTTTAAGAGGTAGATATTAAGTTCTTTTTGGTTTGAATCAGTTTTAAGAGGTAGATATTGTAATTAGATAAATTATAGCATATTATTTCATTATGGCAAGCAATATGATTTGGAGACTGGATTAGTAAGACTTACAGAAGATTCTTTTATGACATAACCTTGGATTATACATGACATAATTAACATTGATTTTACTTATATGATAAGACGGCATATACTAGGTTAGTAATTGAGTGTAGTTTACATTTTACTTTAGAAATATTAATATATAATATTTCTGCGGTATCAACCAAGGAGGATTTCATTATGGTAAAAGCAATAGTTGGCGCTAATTGGGGCGACGAAGGAAAAGGTAAAATTACTGACATGCTTGGACAAAAAGCAGATATTATTGTACGGTATCAGGGAGGCAGCAATGCAGGCCATACCATCATTAATGAATATGGTAAGTTCGCACTTCATTTACTTCCGTCCGGCGTATTCTATAAACATACAACCAGTGTAATAGGTAATGGTGTTGCACTTAACATTCCATACCTGATAAAAGAAATTAACGCAATCGTAGATCGCGGCGTTCCGATGCCGAAGGTTCTGGTTTCTGACAGAGCACAGATCATGATGCCTTATCACATCCTATTTGACCAATATGAAGAGGAAAGACTCGGCGGCAAATCCTTTGGTTCCACTAAGTCTGGTATCGCTCCTTTCTATTCTGATAAATATGCCAAAATCGGGTTTCAAGTATCTGAGTTATTTGATGATGAAATACTGAAAGAAAAGATTGCGAAAGTCTGTGAAATGAAGAATGTCATTTTAGAGCATCTGTATCACAAACCTGCAATCGATCCTGTTGAATTATTTGAGACCTTAAAAGAATATAGAACAATGATTGAACCATTTGTTGGAGATGTATCCGTTTTCCTTAATGATGCAATCAAAGCAGGTAAAAATATATTACTCGAAGGACAGCTTGGGGCACTAAAAGATACTGACTTCGGAATCTATCCAATGGTTACTTCTTCTTCCACCCTTGCAGCTTACGGTGCAATCGGTGCAGGAATTCCTCCTTATGAAATCAAGGATATCGTGACAGTAGTGAAAGCTTATTCCAGTGCAGTTGGAGCAGGCGAGTTCGTCAGTGAAATCTTTGGTGAAGAAGGAGATGAACTGAGAAAACGTGGCGGAGACGCAGGCGAGTATGGTGCAACTACAGGCAGACCAAGACGTATGGGCTGGTTTGATGCGGTAGCATCCAGATATGGCTGTAGAATACAAGGGGCAACCGAAGTCGCATTAACCGTACTTGATGTACTTGGTTATCTTGATACCCTCCCGGTATGTGTTGGATATGAAATCGACGGAGTAGTAACCAAGGATTTCCCTACTACCGTAAAACTTGCGAAAGCAAAACCGGTATATGTAAATCTTCCGGGTTGGAAACAAGACATCCGTGGTATCAGAAATTATAAGGATCTTCCAGAAAATTGCCGCAAATACATAGAATTTATTGAGAAAGAACTTGAAGTTCCAATTACGTTAGTATCGAACGGTCCTGGAAGAGAAGAGATTATCTATAAATAATCAAACTAATCCGTGGGTAAAGTCGATCTTAATCAGAAACAGCTAATAATTGGATTACAGATAAAATTCATTTTCGTTAAGTTTTGAAAAAGACAGAGTGTTAAAATGGTAACCATTTTAACACTCTGTCTTTTATTTCGATTCCTTCTTATATTTTGCATAAAAAACATCGATGATTTCTTCTGCTATTGCAGCGCCAAACCAACCTTCCCCTTTATCTAGACGAGGATACAGTCTTTGTAAATCAGCCTTTTCAATTTCCGGTAGTTCAAAAAAATCTGTTTCCAAACGATCCGGTAAGATTCCAATCAATTTACTATCTCCGTCATTTCGCATAAAACAACCAATAATTTTAACTTCTACTTCATCTCCAAGTTTATAGTTCGCTGTAGAAAGTAAAATGACATCTAGGTGTGGTTTTGGAGGAGTCCCTGACTCTTTTATCCATCCATGAGGATGCAGGAAATTACGAACATGGGCAAGACTTTCGAATTCGGTCTCATAAAAAGTATTTTTTATGGGATCATATTTCATTCTCTTTTTATAATCTTTGGTCTGTTCGATTACGATATGGTACATACACATTCCTCCTTACTAAAATTTATTTCTATGAATTTAATATATTAGTTATGAAGATGGAATTATTAAATTTAAAATATGTATTAAAAGCGGTAGAAACTGCCTCAGACAATTGTTTTACAACAGAATCCAAAGGTGTTCGCAGGATTCAATCGGAACAATTCATGTTCTCCCTCTATCTTATCACATTTTGAGCGTGTTGAACCAACAAAATTAATATTATCATTTTAAGTGGGTGGTGCTACATGATAGCAAATTTGTCTCAAGTGCCTTAAGCACATTTACTTAAGCAATCAAAGTCCTTTACTTAAGCAATTAAAGTCCTCTATAGACTTTTTATTTTCCGTATGGTACGATATACAGGCAAAACTGATTAAAGATAGAGAGGTTCAAATTCAATGAATTTATTAACTATAGAGAATATGAGTAAAAGCTATACAGAGCGAATGCTCTTTGATAATGTAAGTATCGGTATCAGTGAAGGCGAGAAAATTGGTATTATCGGGGTTAACGGAACTGGAAAGTCTACGTTACTAAAGATAATTGCAGGACTTGAAGAACCGGATACCGGAACCGTCACACGCGGCAAGAAGGTCCGAATCGGTTACCTACCTCAGGCTCCCGAATTTAACGAGGAACTCTCCATTCTGCAGAATGTACTTCTTAACCAGAAGGCAGAGGAAGAATATCGTAATCTAGAGGGTGAAGCAAATGCAATGCTGATTAAGCTTGGAATAGCGGATGTGAGTGCCTCCCCGGGGACTCTATCCGGAGGGCAGAAGAAAAGGGTAGCTTTGGTACGCACTCTGCTTACACCAGCTGAGATATTGGTACTAGATGAGCCTACCAACCATTTGGATAATGAGATGGCAGAGTGGCTGGAGGATTATCTGACTAAATACAAAGGTGCTTTTATCATGGTTACACATGATCGTTATTTCCTTGATAAAGTTACGAATAAAATTATTGAACTTGATAAAGGGACAATATATAGCTATAATGCCAATTATTCTAAATTTCTGGAATTAAAAGCAGAGCGGGAGGAAATGTCAGTTGCAACGGAACGTAAAGCAAGAAGCCTATACCGAGTGGAATTAGAGTGGATGCAGCGCGGGGCTAGAGCAAGGACAACCAAACAGAAGGCACATATCCAACGTTTTGAAGATTTAAAAGATAGAAAAGGAATTGAGATAGATGGCAAAGTCGAGATTAATGCATTATCTTCCCGTATGGGTAAAAAGACGATTGAATTAAACAGCGTTGGAAAAGCATATGGAGATAAACAGCTATTCAGTGATTTTACTTATATTCTATTACCGGGTGATCGAATCGGAATTATAGGACCGAATGGTTGTGGTAAATCCACCTTATTAAATATTCTTACCGGAATGCTTCCACCGGATGATGGAAACGTAGATATGGGGACCACAATTAAGGTAGGTTATTTCTCTCAGGAAAATGAATACATGAATGAGAATATGAAAGTGATCGAATATATCAGGGATACGGCAGAAAATATCCAGACCTCAGAGGGAACCATATCAGCTTCCCAGATGTGTGAGAAATTCTTGTTCTTAGGAGCGATGCAGTACACTTTAATTGCAAAGCTATCCGGTGGAGAGAAGCGGAGATTATATCTTTTAAAAGTTCTTATGGATGCACCGAATGTATTGATTCTTGATGAACCAACGAATGATTTAGATATTCAGACCTTGACGATACTAGAGGAATATCTTGATACCTTCCCAGGCATCGTAGTTACGGTATCCCATGATAGATATTTTCTTGATAAAATAGCTACCCGAATCTTTTCTTTTGAACATGGGATCATCCGCCAATATGAAGGGAATTTTTCTGATTATAAGGATGCTAGAAGTATCTTGGAGGAAGAAAAGAGCATAACTTCGACTACTAAAACCGTAGAGGAACCAAAATCAGCCAGTATTGCTACTTGGAAACAGAATAATACGAAAATTAAGTTCTCCTACCAGGAACAAAAGGAATATGATAATATCGATCAGGATATTGCGGAACTTGAAGGAAAAATTGCGAAAACAGAAGAAGCAATTATTAAGGTTTCTACGGATTATACCAAATTAAATGAACTTATGGAACAGAAAGAAGTACTTGAAAAAGCACTAGAAGATAAGATGGATCGCTGGGTTTATTTAAGTGATTTAGCAGAACAAATAGAAGCATCAAAGGCAGATAAATAGATTTAAAATAGGAGTAGGAGAAACCAAAGTGGTTACTCTTACTCCTTTATCTTACGATTCTCATTTTACTTTCTCTCACATCATCATAAGAGACAACTTGATTTCGCCCTATTTTCTTAGCAATATAAAGAGCTTTGTCCGCATAGGCGATTGTTTTCTGATAATCTTCTTCATATCTCGCAACACCGATTGATACGGTAACTCTGCAAATTGCGTTATCCGTTTTCTCGATGACATAACGAATATTCTCAGCAATCGAATAGGCATCGTTGATCAGACATTTTGGAAGAATTACTACAAACTCTTCCCCGCCCCATCGTATAATGATATCCGTTGGTTTTACACAGGATTTTATTGACATCGCGACGATTGATAATACGACATCACCGGCTTCATGACCGAAAGTATCGTTTACATTCTTGAATAAATCAATATCAATTAGCAGCACGCTGATATTATCGCCGAAGGATGACACAAACCGATGTGTATCTTTATCAACAATGCTTTCAATCTTCATACGGTTATATACCTGAGTCAGCTGATCGATAATAATCATTTTCTCCAGCTCGTTCTTCGTATCATAATGATCCACATATATTCCGGACATTACATAATTCATGATGCAGATTCCAAAGATACATGGAACTGCAAAGGATAATATCGAACTAAGGTTGTCATAATGCAGAAAAACATTGGAAATTAAAATATCTACAATAAACAAACAATGTGCTAAGGTGCTAAAATAAAAGGAAGCGCAATAGCCAACTGCAAAAAACAGCAGCTGAATCACGATAAATGATTCATTGGCATGAAGCATAGTGGGAAGCTTTGCAATTGCAAATATGCAGCACCATGCAAAAGCATGAAGCATAAAATAAGAGAAAGGCACCATGATTTTATAGTTAATCACTTTCTTTTCCACAATTAAGAATATAATGAGCGGGAGAAAAATAATAGCACGTGGCAGCAGGGTTATGCTTGAAAAATCACCTAGTACTAGACAGTCTGATATAAAGTACAATAAAGAGGTTATGCAAGAGAAAATAATAACCC